>JAKANW010000560.1 GCA_021823555.1 Chloroflexota bacterium | reverse complement strand
CCGATCTCTCTGTTCTACGCAGCCATCAACACCGCTTCCGCCGACTCGAGTCCGCTGTACATCGGGACGATGGCAGGGAGGCCAGTCAATTCCAACACATGCTTCACTTCGGCAGTGGGCCGTACCAACACCATTTGCCCGCCCCGATAAGCAACGGACTTGGCATTGATGGTCAACATACGGATACCGACAGACGCCAGGTAATCCACACCCGAGAGATCCACGATCACACGCGCCTTGTCGCCCGAACAATATTCCGCGAACTGGGTCTCAATTTGGTCCACGCCGGCAATATCCAATTTGCCGGTGAGTTTGATGATCTGAATATTGTCGCCTAGTGTCTCATGTTGGAGTTCCATACGTCTCACCTCTGCGAGAAAGTGAGGGAATTATATGAGGCTCCCTTCAAATAGATGTTAACAACAGGTTATGGTGTTGGGATGAATCCGCATTTGCCAGCCCGCGCGCCGCCTGAAATCCGTGGAACGGATTAGTTCCATCAATCGTTCTTACAGTTGAATTACCTCCTCCCCGCTTTCGTATCTATGCAATGACTCACAAGAAAATTGAATACCAGGCTGCATATTGAAAATGTGTAACCAAACTGCCGCTTTATCGTCATTATTAATATCAGTATTAGCAGAATCCCATAGGTATTCGGTTTCATCTCCTTGGTTTCATTATTATTCAATGGAAATAACAAACTCGAACCAGCTCTATGCTGCTCCTGGTAAATGGATTCCTCCTGCGTGGAATCAGACCCAGGCCGAATTCCCCCTTCACTCCCTCCCCGATTTATTTACAGATCAAGTTGTCCAGACGCCGGATGCGATCGCGGTCCAATCCGGCGCTCAGGCGCTGACCTACGCCGCGTTGAACGAACGCTCTAACCAGGTGGCGCATTGTCTCCAGGCACACGGCATCCATTCCGAATCGCACGTTGCTATTTGCCTGGAACGTTCCCCGGATCTGATCATCGCCATTTTAGGGACGCTCAAAGCAGGCGGCGCGTACATCCCGCTCGACCCGGCTTACCCGGCAGATCGCCTGAACTTCATGTTGGCTGATTCCAATGCAAGTGTGCTGATCACAAGCGGCGAACTGTATTCCAAATTTGCCCAATTTGCGGGACACGTGATCTGCATCGACATGGACTGGCCCGACATCCAAACCTATTCCACGACCAATCCAACCGAAACGATTTCGCCGCACAACTTGGCTTATATCATCTACACCTCCGGTTCGACCGGACAACCCAAGGGCGTGATGGTGGAACAGGTCGGCTGGGCCAACTACGTCCGGTCCGCGCGTGAGACGTACGGACTCCGACCGGGCGAGCGCGTCCTCCAATTTGCGTCCATCAGTTGGGACACCAGCGCCGAGGAGATTTTTCCCTGTCTCACCAGCGGCGCGACGTTGGTGCTGCGCACGCCCGAAATGGTCAACTCGATTCCGAGTTTTCTCCAAGCCTGCGCGGACTGGAAGATCAACGTCATCAACATCCCGACTGCATTCTGGCATGAGCTGGCAACCCAACTGACGAACGAGGACCAGGCCCAAATGGAGTCCCTGCGCGTGGTCATCATCGGCGGCGAGCGCGCCCATTTAGAAATCCTGACCAAATGGTGGGACCACGCGCCCACGCACATCCATCTATTCAACACCTACGGCCAGACCGAATGCACCGCAGTCACCACCTGCGTGGAATTGACTCCCGAACTGACTGCACAATTTATCCCCGTGGGCAAGCCGGTTCAAAATGTGCGCACCTACATTTTGGATGAGCATCTTGCCCAAGTGTCCATTGGACAATCCGGGGAATTGTACGTCGGCGGTGCGGGACTGGCACGCGGCTATTTCAACCAGCCAGACCTCACAGCGCAAAAGTTCATTCCCAATCCGTTCGAACCGGCGGAGCGTCTCTACAAAACTGGCGACCTCATGCGCTACTGGCCGGACGGCAACCTGGAATTTATCGGGCGCGCCGATAACCAGGTCAAATTACGCGGTATTCGCATCGAGCCAGGCGAAGTCGAAGGCATCCTGCTCCAACATCCCGCGGTCAAAAACGCGGCGGTGATCGGCTATCCCCTCGGCCCCAGCCCGGAATACCTGGCCGCGTACGTGGTGCTGAAGCCCAACATTTCCACCCCGGCGGTCGAACTGCGCCAGTGGATGACGGAACGCGTCCCCACCCATTTAGTTCCGTCGGTGATCGTGCCACTGGAGGCCCTGCCGCTCACCCCAAATGGAAAACTGGACCGGCGCGCCCTGCCCGAACCCGGCCAAGTTTCCATCGAGACGAGCAGCGACTATGCCCCTCCGCGCGACGAACTGGAATTGAAACTGGTTCATCTCTGGGAACAATTGCTCGAGCGCAAACCCATCGGTATCCATGACAATTTTTTCGAAGTGGGCGGTCACTCCCTGCTGGTGGTGAGACTGATGACGCAATTGGAGCGGGAGTTCAACAAATCGCTTTCGATGGTGCTCATCTTCCACGCACCCACCGTAGCACAAATGGCGGCCGTGCTGCGCGACCAAGGCTGGAAATCCACCTGGTCGTCACTGGTGCCAATCCGCAGCCAGGGCGACCTGCCCCCGCTGTTTTGCGTCCATGCCGATGGAGGCGCGTTCTTCTACGCCCGCTTTGGCGATTATCTCTCGCCGCGCCAGCCCTTCTATGGCTTGCAGGCCCGCGGACTGGACGGCGCAGAGCCGCCCTTTACCCGCGTGGAAGACATGGCCGCGCACTACCTGGCCGAGATTCGCTCCATCCAGCCCACCGGGCCATACATCATCAGCGGCTTCTCGATGGGCGGTGTGGTCGTTTACGAAATGGCGCAGCAACTCGTGGCTGCGGGCGAGGAATATCCGCTGGTGATCTTCCTCGACGCGCCCAGCCCGATCTACTACGAAGAACAGGACACGCGCGTCTCCGGCAAGTTGATCAACCTCACCCGTCTCAGCCCGCGCGACCAATTCCAAAAATTGCAGTTGCGCCTGAGCCAGCGTTTCCGCTGGCTTCGGGATGAATACCTGGGCCGGCTCCTGCTCAAACTCAATCTGCCTCTCACACCCGCGCTGCGCATCCATCGCGTGCGCGAATTGAACCAACGCATCTCGGACGAATACAAGCCCAAGCCCTACCCCGGCCCGGTCACCGTCTTGCGCGCCAGCCAGCAGATCCGCCGCGCCGTGCCCGACCCCACGCTCGGCTGGGGGCAATCGGTCTGCGGCGAAATCACCACGTACACCATCCCCGGCGACCACGAGACGATCTTCCACGAGCCCAATGTAAAGGTCATGGCGCAGACCCTGCAAGCCTGCATCGACCAGGCACGCGCCGCGCGGACACGCCAATAGCGCCGGGCGGCCGCGCCCGTCTCGGCTATAATCCCGGCATGACCCGCGTCCTGCGTTCACCCGCCGACCTCACCCCCAAAGACATCCGCGCGCTCTACAAC
>JAKANW010000559.1 GCA_021823555.1 Chloroflexota bacterium | reverse complement strand
ATAACCAGCCAGAGGGTGGGGAAGTTTTTGCCAATTATGCAATCTCCCTCGGCGTCTCTCTCAACAAAGATGACCGCCGGCGCGGCATTCGCTGGGAGCATTATTATTGGGCCGGCTCCCCCGAATTACGCACCGATCTCCAAAACCACGGCAGCGAGAATTCTGATTTTTGGAAAAACTATGGCTACCGCCAATTGATTGCGTTTGGTCTTGAGGCGGAGCGAGCTGCCAAACTTGCTCCTATCATCAATGAGTACATGAACGAGAATTACAAACCGGTCAGCGTGGTGCGGGCCGAAACGTATCAGGTGCTGGGTCAACTCAAGGAAGCGGGATTCAGGCTGGGGGTTGTCTCGAATCGGGAACGTTCTTTTCAGGAGGAAATGGAGACGCTGGGCATCCTTCCATTTTTTGAGTTTTCGTTGGCAGCCGGGGAGGTTCAATCTTACAAGCCGCAGCCCGAAATTTTTGAAGCTGCCCTCAAACGGGTGGATTCGACTCCGCAGGAAGCCATGTATGTGGGCGACAATTATTTTGCAGACGTGATCGGCTCGCGTCGCGCGGGACTTCGGCCTGTGCTCTACGACCCGCGCGGCGTCTACCCGGAGGCCGATTGCGCAGTGATCGCCTCGTTCGACGGGTTGCCTGCTGTCTTGAAATGATCGAAGCCGCTGCTCCTGCGGCTTATTGAACACGGAGGTTACACATGGCTTGGGAACAAAAACTCATCCGTACGGTGCGGGTGCGGAATTCACAGACGCGCGGCACACTGGCCCAATTATTAACTTCGATTTCACAAGCAGGCGGCAACGTCGGCGGCATCGAAATGCTGACCGAGACTTCCCAGCATGTCGTTCGCGATATCACCATCTATGCGGAAGATGAAGCCCACGTCGAACGCATTGTGGAAGCCATGCGCGCCAACCCAGGCACAAAGATCTTGCAAGTGCGGGACGAAGTGCTGGAGTTGCATCAAAAAGGCAAGATTGCCATCCGTTCACGTTACCCAATCGATTCGATGACTACCCTGCGGCGCGTCTACACGCCCGGTGTGGCAGACGTATGCCGTAAGATCGCGGCCGACCCGTCCCTGGCCTGGACGTACACCAGCATCAGTCACATGGTTGCCATCGTGACGGATGGGACGGCAGTGTTGGGGCTGGGGGATATCGGGCCGCTGGCCGGGATGCCTGTGATGGAAGGCAAGGCCATGCTCATGGAAACGCTGGTGGGACTTTCCGGTGTGCCGATCCTGTTGAATACCAAGGATCCGGAAGAGATCATCGCGGCTGTCAAGGCCATTTCCCCGACTTTCGCGGCTATTCAGCTCGAAGATATTTCAGCCCCGCGCTGTTTTGAGATCGAGGAGCGCCTGCAGGCCATGCTCGACATCCCGGTCATGCACGATGACCAGCATGGCACGGCCGTTGTCAGCACGGCTGCGCTGCTGGTGGCGGCGCGCGAGACCGGGCGCGAACTCAGCAAGGCGGTCATTGGGCAGATTGGCTTGGGAGCAGCAGGCAACGCCATCGGCAAGATGTTGATGCGACTGACGGGCAACCCCGTTTACGGCGCGGACTTAAGCCAGGAAGCGCTGGATCGCTTTGAACGCGATGGCGGGCGCAAGTCAAATCTGAAGGAGATCATGGCCCAGTGTGATATTGTCATTGCCACCACTGGCGCGGCAGGCCTCATTAAACCGGAAATGGTGCGCGCAGGACAGATCATCCTGGCGCTCTCCAACCCGAACGCCGAGATTGATCCCGACCTGGCGATGGAACGCGGCGCGGTATTCGCGGCAGATGGCAAATCAGTGAACAATGTGCTGGGCTTTCCTGGAATCTTCCGCGGAGTAGTCGACTCGCACTCCCCGCGCATCACCCATGAGATGCTGGTTGCTGCGGCGGAGACAATTGCATCCATGACGCCGCCCGGCGAACTTGTGCCCAGCCCTCTGGATAAAAAAGTGCATCATGCAGTAGCGCGCGCCGTGGCAGAGACGGCCATCAAGCAGGGCATCGCCCGTGCGGAATATGTGCCGTATGTGGAGGAATAAATAAAGAGTCCCGCAGGTTTTGCGGGACTCTTTGTATCTTTAAGTCTTGGATCCGTTCTTCAGGACCTCTTTCAAGGTCAGGCCGAGGCGCGTGATCCCCTCACGGATTGTATTGGGCGATGAGTACGAAAAGTTGAGGCGCATCGTGTTCTCGCCGCCGCCTGAAGCATGAAAGGCTGTACCGGGCACAAAAGCTACTTTTCGTTCCAAGGCGGTTTTAAGCACCTCTGCCGAGTCGATGCCTCCCGGCAAAATGCCCCAGAGGAACATGCCACCCTGTGGCCGCGTCCACCGCACTCCGACCGGGAACATCTCATCCATCATTTCGAGCATGACATCACGCCGCTCCTTATAAGTTGAGCGGATTACCTTGACGTGCTCATCAAGAAAACCTCCCTTGCCAACTTCGTAGGCGACGTATTGGTTGAACGAAGCGGTATGCAGGTCGGCAGCTTGCTTGGCCAGGACCAGCTTGCGGATGACCTGTTCTGGTGCAATCACCCAGGCCAGGCGCAAACCCGGAGCGAGCAGTTTGGAGAACGTACTCAGGTAGATAACGTTACCGCTGTACGTCCCACCATTCTTTTCTCGGTACTGGCTGTCCAGGTACACGAGCGAGGGGATGTGGTCGCCTTCATAGCGCAATTGCCCATAGGGATCATCCTCGATCAGCGGGACGCCGTATTTATCAGCGATCTCGATTAATTGTTTGCGTCGTTCGAGACTGAGGGTGACTCCACTTGGATTCTGGAAGTTGGGGAGAACGTAGATGAACTTTGGCCCAATGCGCAGTGCCGCCTCAAGTTCATCTACTACCATACCGTATTCATCAGTGCGGACCGAGATGTATTGTGCACCGTACGCGTTCCAAGCTTGGAGCGCGCCCAGATAGGTCGGCGATTCAACCACGATATAATCGCCGCGGTTGATGAACAGACGGCCGATAAAGTCCAGGGCCTGCTGGGAGCCGGACGTGATCAAAATGTTATCGGGGCTGACTTCCACCCCAAAGCGCGCCGTGTGGCGGGCGATCATTTCCCGCAGGGGCAGATATCCCTCCGTCGTGCTGTATTGCAGGGCTTGTGCGCCATGTTCCTGGATGACGGCATTGCAGGCTTCCTGAAATTCCTTGAGCGGGAACACCTCCGGCGCCGGTAATCCCCCTGCAAATGAGATGATATCGGGTTGTTCTGTCAGTTTGAGTAGTTCGCGGATGACCGAACTCCCCATTTTTTGCGTGCGGTGGGCGTAACGATACTCCCAGGGTGTTTGCATTCATACTCCTTGGTTATAGGATGAAAAAAGCCTGGCAGGTACGTTGATACCTGCCAGGCTTGCTGACTCATGGCACTGTAAGGCCAAAAAGAATTAGCACCAGAAACCATGCCATTGCATCTATATATTACCATTTTTTT
>JAKANW010000558.1 GCA_021823555.1 Chloroflexota bacterium | reverse complement strand
TGCTTCACCAATTACAAACCGAGCGCGATAACTGGGAACATGTGTTGAACTTCGTCGGTTCCATGCGCCTCGGCATTGGCGGCGTCACCGGACGCTGGTCGGTGCGCGACATCGTAGCGCATGTCATGATGCGCGAGCAATATCTTGCCGACCGCCTGCACGAAATCCAACACAACGAGCCGCAGCCCGCCTGCAAAACGCAGGACGAACTGGAAACCTTCCTCGCCGATTTCGATTACCCCGATTTCGAGTCGCCCCTGCTCTCCGAACACGCGGCCAACGAATGGGTCGTGCAAAAATATAAGAACACGCCCTTCAAAGACCTGGTGGTCATCGAACTCCAAGCCTACGATGCCATCTATGAAAGTGTGAAAGCCCTGAGCGAAGAACAACTCGCCCGGCACGGCCTCTTCGACCGCGTCTTCCATTACACCATTGACCACTACCGGCAATACACCGCCGACATCCACAAACACTTCAAAGCCCCCCTCAAACACTAATGCGTATCCGTCTCACTTTTTCCAAACAAGGCGCGCTCCGTTACATCGGGCACCTCGACCTGCACACCCTGTGGGAACGCGCTGCCCGCCGCGCCGGAATTCCGCTCGCGTATTCGCAGGGTTTCCATCCGCAGCCGAAGATCAATCTCGCCTCGGCCCTGCCGCTGGGGTTTTCCTCGCGCACCGAGGTGATGGATATTTGGCTAAATGAGGATCGCGAGCTCTCTGGCGTTCGCACCGACCTGCAAGCCGCGCTCCCGAAGGACATCCAAATTCTGAACATCGAACAAGTGGACGACCGCGCCCCCGCGCTCCAAACCCAGGTCATCTCCGCCGAATACGAGGTGACCTTCACCGACGCAGCCTACGCTTCCAACCTCGACCAGAAGCTGGCTGCGCTCCTTCAAGCCGAATCCCTGCCCCGAGAGCGCCGCAGCAAACCCTACGACCTGCGGCCATTGATCGAGTCGATCACATCCTTCCATCTTCCCCCAAATGCTCTGCATTTTGGGGAAGTGTCCCGAAGGGATGAGGGGGGCATGGGGATTCACATGCGCCTCGCCGCCCGCGAAGGCGCCACCGGCCGCCCGGAGGAAGTTCTCGCCCAGTTGGAGATTCCCGTCGAAGCCGCACGTATCGAAAGAACCCGCTTGATTTTCCACGAAGAATCAATACAATCTAAATAAGCGCAAGGAACTGCTTGCGTGATCCCTTCGACACAGGAGAATGCCATGGCACCACTCATCGGCGCGATCTTCTTTGGGTTTGTCCCAGCCTTGTTTTTTGCCGCCTGCCTGAACTGGCTCGACCGTTACGAAAAGGAACCCAAAATTTTGCTCGGCGCGGTCTTTGTGTGGGGATTTGTGGTGGCTGCGGGCGGCGCCTTCATCATCAACACCATCGGCGGATTGGGCGTCTACATGTTCACCGGCTCCGAAACTGCCACCGACTTTATGACCGGCTCCGTCATCGCCCCCATCGTGGAAGAAAGCCTCAAAGGGCTGGCGGTGCTGATCGCCTTCCTATTCGTCCGCAAGGAATGCGACGCCATCCTCGACGGCACGATGTACGCGGGCGTAGCCGCCCACGGTTTCGCCGCCACGGAAAATACCTTTTACATTTACTCCAAGGGCTTTGCGGAAAACGGCTGGAGCGGGTTCTGGTTTCTTGTTTTCGTGCGCGTCATCCTCGTGGGCTGGCAACATCCGTTTTACACCTCATTCACCGGCATCGGGCTGGCGGTTTCGCGCACCAACAACAATCCACTGGTCAAACTGGTCGCACCCTTCCTCGGGTGGTGCCTGGCCGTCTTTACCCATTCCTTCCACAACACCTTTGCGAGTCTCGTCAGCGGCTGGGGCGGTATGGCCATCGGCACACTGATCGATTGGACCGGCTGGTTCTTCATGTTCCTCTTCGCGGTCTGGATGGTCCTGCGGGAAGGCAGACTGCTCTCGCTCAACCTGCAGGAGGAGGTGGCTGCCGGACGGATGACGGCGGCACAATTGCAGAAAGCGGCATCTCCTTTCGGCTCGACGTTCGCCTTCCTGAACGGACGCTCCGCCACGCGCTTTTACCAAATCTGCGGAGAACTGGCGCATAAAAAGGAAGAATATGCCACCCATGGCGATGAAGGCGGCAACCTCGCCATCATCGAAAAACTCCGCAGCGAATTGGCCCTGCTCAGCCCGCAGGTACGTGCGTAGGTCAAATTGCCAATTTGACCCACACAGGGTACAATCCATGCACCCGCCCCTGTAGCTTAGTGGACAGAGCGTCGGCCTCCGGAGCCGAAAAGGACAGTTCGAGTCTGTCCAGGGGCGCTATTACACCGCCTCAGGGCGGTGTTTTTGTTCCACAAATTGCACAGATCGACTCCCGCATTCTAAAAGCCAACCCAAATACTCACGCCCACGCCACTATTATTTTTAGGTACAATTGTTCCGGTTGTTACTTCCTTTTCCTGTCGAATATATTGGCGGCGGCAATCAAAAACGTTTTCCAACTTCATCAAAGCCGGGAAGCAACCAACCCACAGGAACCCCATGAGACCGATCACGACCCAAAAAGAACCCTTTGTCGAACAACAAAAACGCATCTATGGCTTGATTTATGGCATGGTGGCAGGACTAGCCTTTGCCATCGCCCTGTGGGGCATGGACGGGTATTTCTTGTCCCGCGCCCACGCCTACTTCCCTTGGACAAAATTATGCGCCGGAAGCATCCTGACAACCCTGGTCGGTGCACTCGCTGGCTGGCTGGTATCCCGGTTCGAAAAAACCCTGCTTGCCATCCTGCTATGGTTCGCAACCGCCGGGATATTCGCCTGGCTGACCGTCTCCGTTCCACTCGAAGTTGCCCCCAACCTAATGGGAATGCTAGAACCGAAATTGCGGCCCCTGCTCCATTACACCATTTACGACAATGCGAGCTCCACAATCGGCGTTGCATTTGCCTGGATCATGATCGCCGCTTTCATTGTCGCAACTATCCAAATCCCCATGGTCGAACAATCCGTGTTCAGCACCACCTTCTTTGGCAAAATCAGCCCATACCTGATCTGCGCCATACTGATGGCGGTCAGCGGCTCCATCACCGACAGCTTCCAAAACCAGCCATTGCGCGACCCAATCATCGCTGTATATAATATCATCGAATTCTCGCTCAATGCCAGCGGCAAGAAAGTGGACGCAAAAACCTTCCGCGACCTCCATCTTGCTTCGCTCCGTGACGTGCTGGATATCCTCAGCCCTTCACGCCACTTGGCAGTCAGCCGCTACGATAAATTGCTGCAAAACGTTTACGTGGTCGTCAATTTCAATGGGAACTGGGCAGAATGCGAAACTACATTCGGCCATCCCTTGATGTGCAAACCCATCTCGCCATAAACAAACCTACTTAGGAGGTTTATCCATGAAACACCCATTCAGAATTGCAATGGGAGTCTTTCTTTCGCTTCTTTTCCTGACTTCG
>JAKANW010000557.1 GCA_021823555.1 Chloroflexota bacterium | reverse complement strand
GATGAACTTCTCGTGCGGCAGGTCACCGACCAGCTTTCACAGGCGCTCGAAAACGCCCGCCTCTTCCAGGAGACCCAGACCCGCGCCGAGGAACTTGCCATCCTCAACGAAATGGGCCGCGAGTTGACCACCATCCTCGACGTGGAAGAGATCGCTGCGACGGTGTACAAGCACACCAGCCGCCTGATGGATACCACCAACCTCTTCATTTCCCTCTATGACGAGAAAACAGAAGAGATCAACCCGTTCTTTGTGATCAACAACCACCAGAGGGTCCACTCGCAGAAGCGCAAATTGGGCAAGGGGCTGAGCGAATACATCCTGCGCACCCATGAGACCCTGTTCATCCCCGAGGATGTGCCCGGTCACATGCAGCGACTCGGGATCGAGGTCATGTACCTCGCCAATACCACCGAGATGGCGCAATGCTGGCTGGGGTGTCCCCTGCTGACCGCCGATTCCATCATCGGCGTGATCGGCGTGCAAAGCATTGTGACGCCGAACCTCTACACCGAACGTCACCGCGACCTCCTGACCGCCATCGCCGGGCGCGCCGCCATCGCCATCGAAAACGCCCGCCTGTTCGCCGAAACCCAGCGCCGCGCCGAGGAACTCGCCGCCCTCAACCAACTTGTCCAGAGACTTTCAGCCCGCCTCGACATAAACCAGGTGTTGCAAGAGATCTATGCCGGCGTTTCGCGCCTGATCGACACCAATAATTTCTACATCGGCCTCTACGACTCGGAGAAGAACGAGGTGTCCTTTCCGCTCAATGTCTCCGAATCGGTCATTGACAAACGCATTGCCACCATCCGCGCCGACCAGGGGCTTACCGGCCACATCCTGAAAACACACGAGCCATTGTTGATTCCCTCCAATGTCAGTGATGCAATGGCGGCGCTGGGCATCGAAACGGTGGGCGAGCCGGCGCTTTCGTGGATGGGCGTGCCGCTGATGCTGGGCGAACAGGTCATCGGCGTCATGGCGGTCCAGTCGTATTCACAGGCAAACGTTTACACGGAACACGACCGGGACGTGCTGATGACCATCGCCGGGCAGGCGGCCATCTCCATCCAGAACGCCCGCCTGTTCGAGCAGGAACAATACCGCCGCCGCATCGCAGACGCGCTGGCCGAGATGGCCCGCATCACCAGTTCCTCGCTCGATTTAAATACAGTGGTGCATCAGCTCCTTGAGCAACTCCCACGCCTGCTCCCGTTCCATACCGCCGCCATCCAACTGATTGGCGCGGATGGAAGCCGCCGCCAGATCGGAGGCGTCCGCAGGGAACAGAATCACATCGAAGCGCTCCAGAACCCGCCGGGCCAATTTCCTGCGGTGGAAAAAGACAGCCTGATCCAGGAAGTTGTGCAAAGCGGGCAAATTGTCATCCTGAACGATACGCGCAACGACCCGCGCTGGAATGCCCTGCCCGAAAACGCATCGGTGCGCTCGTGGCTGGGCGCGCCCCTGATCGCCGGGACGGATGTGATTGGCATCCTGATCCTGGATGATACAGAAGCGAACACCTTCACCCAGGAACGCGCCGAGTTAGTTAATGCCTTTGCCCCGCAGGCGGCCATCGCTATTCAAAATGCCCGCCTGTTCGAGGAAACGCGCCAGTCGCAGGAAGCGCTTGCCCGCTCGGAAGGCGAGTTGCGCGCCCTCTTCCTCGCCATGACCGACGTGATCATCGTCTACGACCGCGATGGCCGTTACGTCCGCATCGCGCCCACCAACCCGTCGCGCCTGTTCCGTCCTCCGCAGGAAATGTTGGGCAAGACGATCACAGAAGTCCTTCCCAAGTCCATGCACAAATCATTCCTCCAGACCATCCACCGTGCGTTGGAAAGCGGCAAACTGGAGCGCACCGAGTATTCGCTGACCATTGAAGGGAAGGTGTACTGGTTCGAAGCCAACGTCTCCAAACTGACGGAAGACCAGGTCTTCTGGGTGGCGCGCGACATCACTGAGCGCAAAAAAGCGGAAGAGGACATCCTCCGCTTCAAACTCGGCATTGACCAGTCGAGCGACGCCGTGTTCATCACCGATGTGGATGGGACGATCACGTACACGAACCCGGGCTTTCAAAAGATTTACGGCTACTCACAGGAAGAAGCGATCGGGAAAACCCCGCGCATCATCAAATCGGGCCTGCTTTCAAAGGAAAACTATCAACAATTCTGGGAAACCCTGCTCCGTAAGCAGACCATCACCGGCGAGATCATCAACAAAAACAAGGACGGCAATTTGGTCTCGATTGCCGGAACCAACAGCCCCATTCTCGACGAGAACGGCGAGATCATGGGCTTCCTTGCGGTGCACCACGATATCACCAACCTCAAACAAGCCGAGGAGGCGCTTCGCCGCCGCAACGATTACCTGGCCGCCACGGCAGATATTGGGCAACTCGTCACATCCACGCTCGACCTGCCCACGCTCTTCTCCCGCACCATCAACCTGGTCGGCGAGCGCTTCGGGTTTTACTCCACCGGCATTTTCATCGTTGAAGAGACCGGCTTCAACGCGGTCTTGCAGGCTTCCACCGGTGAGTCCGGCGCGAAGTTGACCAGCCAGGGGTTCAGCCTGCCGGTCGGCTCGAAGTCGGCGGTTGGACAGGCCAGCGCGAGCGGGCGCGCCGTGGTGATCAACGACGTTTCGCAAAGCGACATCTTCCAGTTCAACGAGTATCTTCCCGACACCAAGTCTGAAGCGGTCATCCCGCTGCGGATTGGCTCGCGCGTGGTCGGCGCGCTCGATCTGCAATCCGACCAATTGAACGCATTCCCAGACGATGAGATCGCCGTGCTTCAAACCCTCGCGGACCAGGTGGCGATCGCCATTGACAACGCGCGTTCCTACGAGCTATCCATTCAGGCCGTGAAGGAGATGCGCGAAGCCGACCGCCTCAAGAGCCAGTTCCTCGCCAACATGAGCCACGAACTGCGCACCCCGCTCAACTCCATCATCGGATTCTCGCGCGTGATCCTCAAGGGCATTGACGGCCCCATCTCGGACTTGCAGCAACAAGACCTGCTTGCCATCCACAACTCCGGCCAGCACCTGCTCGGCCTGATCAATGACATCCTTGACCTCTCCCGTATCGAGGCCGGCAAAATGGAACTGACTTTCGACGAGGTCCATCTGCCGGAACTGGTCAGCAGTGTCATGTCCACGGCGGTCGGCCTGGTCAAAGACAAGGCCATCCAACTCCTGCGCGAGATTCCAGCCGACCTGCCCACCGTCCGCGCGGACGCGATGCGCATCCGCCAGGTATTGCTCAACCTGCTCTCGAACGCGTCCAAATTTACCGATGAAGGCAGTATCACCGTCTCAGCCGCGCTTTCGTCGAACGCCGCCGGGCACCCGGAGGTGATCGTACGAGTCACAGACACCGGACCGGGCATCGCCAAGGAAGATCAGAAGAAACTCTTCCAACCCTTCTCTCAAGTGGACGCCTCCCCCACCCGCAAGA
>JAKANW010000556.1 GCA_021823555.1 Chloroflexota bacterium | reverse complement strand
AAGGTGATGATCTGCGCCACTTTGTCGTTGCCGTATTTTTTCGCGCAATATTCGAGCATCTCGGCGCGGCGGTCATCGCGGAAGTCGAGGTCAATGTCGGGCATCGAGATGCGGCCCGGGTTGAGGAAACGTTCGAAGATCAGGTCATGCGCGAGCGGGTCCACCATTGTGATCTCGAGACAGTAGGCCACGATGGATCCCGCCGCCGAACCACGCGCGTTGAACCAGATTCCATTTTCGTTTGCGAAACGGCACAGATCCCACACGATCAGGAAGTAGGCATCGAAGCCCATCTTGTGGATGACGCCCAGTTCATAGTCGAGTCTCTCGCGGACCTTGGCGCGGGTCGCGTCGTCTCCGTAGCGTTTTCTCGCCCCGGCTTCACACAGGGCGCGCAGGTACGTTTCGGCGGTGTGGCCGTCTGGGACGGGGAACTCTGGCAGGTGGTAACCCTTGAAGTCCAGGTTTACGTTGCAACGTTCCGCGATGAGAAGCGTGTTCGAGAGCGACTCGGGCACTTCCGCAAACAGTCGGGACATTTCTGCGGGCGAGCGCAAATAATACGAGTCGTCGGTCATCCTCATGCGGTCGGGATCGGCCAGCGTGGAATTGGTCTGGATGGCGAGCAGGACGTCCTGCAAACGCGCGTCGTCCGGGTTGATGTAATGCACGTCATTGGTCGCGATATATTTCGCGGAGTAGCGCGCGCCCAACTCGAGCAGTCTTTTATTGAGGTCGGTGATCTCTTTGATGTTGTGCTGTTGCAATTCCACGAAGAATCGGTCGGGGCCGAAGACCTCGTGATACCAGTCCCAGCGGCGCAGCGCCTCCTGCGGATTCTCGTCCAGCAGGGCGCGCGGAATCTCGGCCGACATACAGCCCGTGGTGCAGATCAACCCCTCGGAATATTGCGCCAGCAGGTCATGGTCAATGCGCGGGTAATAATAGAAGCCTTCGAGTTGGGCGAACGAGGCAAGTTTGAGCAGGTTCTGGTAGCCGGTCTCGTTTTCGGCGAGCAGGAGCAGGTGCGAGGAGGTGCGGTCGAGTTTTGAGTCTTTGTCCTTCATCGTCCGCGCGGCCATGTAGGTCTCGAGGCCGATGATCGGCTTGACCCCCGTCTCCTTGGCGGCTTTGTAAAAATCAATCACGCCAAACATTGTCCCGTGGTCCGTGATGGCGACCGCGGGCATGTTCATCTCCTTGACGCGATTCACTAACTTCTTGATGTTCGAGAAGCCGTCGAGGAGCGAGTATTCGGTGTGAACGTGAAGGTGGGCAAAGGACATGGTTTGGTGGCTGAGCCGTATGGGTAGTTACGCAGTTGGGAGGCGAACTACATAACTATGGAACAACCAAACTACGTGACTAAATTATAGCACGCGTGTTCGGGAATCGAATGGACGCGGGTCTTAAAAATTCATCGGGTAGATCATTTCTTCCTGCCGGTTTGCCAGGCCGTCATTCCGGACATAAGGGTGACTATGGTCATTACGATGAATCATCCAGTGGGCGAGAGCAGGAGCGGGAAATATTGGAATAGGAAAAACCCCCAGATCGGCCCCATCAAAATAAAAACAAAAAAAACATATCCGTCTCGCAAGTTCAACCTGCCGAACGCGCGCCAAAGGTTATATGGGACTACATTTGCTGCGATATATCCCATCATGAGCGCTACAAGCATGCCCGCCCACTCGAACAAGGATCGCTTGAACTTTAACAACTTGACGAAGATATTGAAAACCGTCTGTCATTGACGACACATCATCTTTAACTCGCCGCCGGCGCATTCCAAATGACCTCGATATGCGTCCCCGCGTTGGGGGAGGAACGAATCCGCGCCGATGCGCCGATCAGGTTGGAGCGTTCCACAATGCCCGCCAGCCCAAAATGTTTGTGGACGAGGAGATCGTCCAGCCCCTGTTGTTCTCCCGCTTCGAAGCCTCTGCCATCATCTTCGATATCGAGCCTGACTCCGTGAGGATCCAGTTGGGCGGAAATGATGACGGTGGCGGCGTTTGCATGGCGCAGGGCGTTCTCGCAGGCTTCTTGCACGATACGGAATAGGTGGAGTTCAATGTTCGGCGGATAGCGTTCTTCCTCTCCCCGCATGGCGAGGGTCACGCGCGCATGACTATCACTGCGCTCCATCAAGTCTTGAGTGAACTCCTCGAGCGCAAGTTTCAAGCCGTAATTGAGCATGGGCGGGCGCAAGTCGCTGACGATCTCGCGCAGGCGCTGTACCACTGTTTCATAAGCATGTTGGAAACGCGGCGAAGGGTCTGCTTCCCCAACATTGGTTCGCAGGACTGCCAATTGGTTGAGAACACTGTCATGCAATTCCAAGGCCAGGCCCATGCGCTCCTGCTCGCGCCGTTCGATATCCGATTGATAGAGGGAACTGAGCCGCTCTGTTTGAAGGAGATTGCTCATCGCGATCGCGGTCTGGTCGGCTAACGATTGGAAGACGGGCAGGTCCGCGGCGAGGTAGTGATCGTCGGGGTCGCGCTTGCCGAGAAGCCAAAGGCCTAAAACGGTCTCACCAACTTTGAGGGGAAGGATGAGGCGAATCCACGAATGAGAGGTCCCCTCGTCCGGCGGGCGCAATCGCCCGGCCTGGTGAATCAGGTTGGGCGTTTCTTCCCGCGTGGGTAGTTGATCCGCGTGTACATCCTTGACAAGAATGGCGCGGCACGCATCGCCTGAAAGATCCAGAAACGCGAACTGACGCACGAGCAGGCTTGGAAAGACGTCATCTTCCAGAAGGCGCAGTAAACTCTTAACAGACGCGCTGGTGGCAATACGGGAGGAGTAGATTTCTGGCAGGTGTTGATAGGGAAGTTTGATCCCCAGCAGGCGCCGATCCACAAAAGATTGGAAGGCCGGGAAGTTCGAGATGGACAGATACACAACGGACAAAATACCCGCCACAGAAACGATAATCAACATTCCCGGCTCATCCATCAGGGAAAGCGAGATGGGGGCGATCAGCGCCAGCAGAATTGTGCCCAGTGTGATCAGGAACATGTAAATGGAAATGGCACGATTAGCGCGCATCTCCAATCCGCCCAATTGCTGACGGTAGACAATGAAGAAATACGCTCCCGGGATGACCGGCAGAGTGACCAGCGCCAGCGGTCCGGCCTGCGGGATGCGATTGCCCACCCCGAGAATCCCCAGGATTATGGAGGGAACGATGGCAATTGCGATCATGGTGCCCAGTCGCGCCACTTCCCTGCGCTGTTCGGGCTGCCGAATGGCATGAACGGCCAACAGAGCGATACTTCCCACCAGCGCAAAGAAAAATCCCAGAGCGAAGAGCGTGCGCGGGATGGCCTGCATCAATTCCGCGACCGCCAGCGCGAGGCCGATCAGGTATAGGATCCACCAGCCCCAGGCGGGCAAGTCCTTCAACGATCTTGGAAATACCCAATGGAGGTGCAGGTAGACCGGAAGCAACAGCCAGGTCACAGCATGGA
>JAKANW010000555.1 GCA_021823555.1 Chloroflexota bacterium | reverse complement strand
GGCTTCCTCGTTCAAGGCAAAGGTTGGAGATTCTGCGATCTCACTGGCAAGTTTACTGAGTTTCATACGACTCCATTTGGGTAACGCAAAACAGCATTTTGCGCCACAAAAAAGTAAGCCTGGTCAACCCACTTTGACCAGGCATTTACACGAATTCACGCCCCGTTCCGGGACGCTAGAATGTCGACAACTATGGCAGACATCCCATTCACACCGCGATTATACCAAAGCGCACAAAGTCAAACGTCATGTTTCTAAATGACAAAGAAACCCGTTTTCTGCGAGAAAACGGGTTTCTGGACTACAAAGCCTCAAAATCGGCTGGATTGCCCAACGCCTGACTCGTGACCGTCCCGTCAATGCGCTTGACCAGCCCACCGAGCACGTCCCCGCTTCCCACCTCGACGAAGTGATGGATTCCGCTCCCGATCATGCCCTGCACCGACTCGGTCCAGCGCACACGCGATTGCATCTGCGCCATGATATCAGCGCGCAGGTCCGCGGCGGAGGTCAACGGGCGGACGGCCACATTGCCCCACACCGGCGCGTTCGCATCGTTCATCGCCACAAACTGGACGGCCGCGTCCCATTCGGGCTGGATGCTTGCCATGAGCTTGGAGTGCGCCGCGATCGAGACGGCCAGCGGCCTGGCGCGTTTCGCTCCCGCAGCCTTCGCCAATTCCATAGCACGCTCCACGGCGGGCTTTGCGCCGGAAATGACCACCTGTCCTGGGCAATTATCGTTTGCCACCTGAACAGTCTCCTCTTCGCGGCTGGCCTCCGCACAGACTTTGTCGAGCGTAGAAATATCCGCACCCAGGATGGCGGCCATACTGCCCGGTGCGAGTTCCCCGGCGCGCTTCATCAGCTCGCCGCGTTGGCGCACCAAGCGCAAACCATCTGCAAAGGTCAACGCACCGGCGGCGGCTAAGGCCGAAAGCTGACCAAGGGAATGTCCGGCCAGCGCGGCAGGTTTGAAGTCCGGGTGGCGAAGCGAGAGGACGCGCCAAGCCGCCAGCGAATGGACGTAGAGCGCGGGCTGTGTATTGACCGTGTCGTTCAGCTCATCGGCAGGGCCGTCCCACATCAACTTCGAGAGAGAAACGCCGAGAATATCATCGGCCTCCTCAAAGGTTTGTTTGGCAACCGGGAAGGCCGCGGCCAAGTCGCGTCCCATGCCAACCGTTTGCGAGCCTTGGCCAGGAAAGATAAAAGCAGTGGTTTTAAAATCCATGATTTTCTCCAATTCACCCTCTTAAACACAAACGAGCCGTGTTGGTCACGACTCATTTGTAAGTTTCTGCCAGTTCACCCGGCGGATTACTCAGCTTTCTTTTTGTCTTTTTTGACTTCGATCACTTCACGCGCATTGTAGAAACCGCAGTTCGGGCAGACGGTGTGCGGCAGGCGCATGGAACCGCAGTTCGAACAAGCCACGAGGTTGCGCGCTTGCAGCGCGTCGTGGGCGCGGCGGCGGTCGCGGCGGCCCTTGGAATGTTTGCGTTTCGGTTGAGGGGTCATGGTGTGCTCCTTACACAAAGAAGACGGCTCGCGCCGCCAAAGTATTCAATCAAGCGGGCGGATTATAGCGGCAGAAGGCAGTGACGTCAAGCCTGAACGGTTGTAAAATCAAAACTATGGAAGTGCAGATTGCGGTCGCAAAAATCAACAAATACGCGGTCAGTGAAAGCGGCGATACGCTCGAAGTGGTGGAACGCCCAAACGGCGGCCTCTCGGTGGTGCTGGCCGACGGTCAAACCAGCGGGCGCGGCGCCAAAGCTGTGTCCATCATGGTGGTGCGCAAGGTGATCAGCCTGCTGGCCGAGGGCGTGCGCGACGGTGCGGCGGCCCGCGCCGCCTCGGATAAGCTCTACACCGAGCGACAGGGCAAAGTCTCTTGTACATTGAACATCGCCTCGGTGGATCTGCACACCAACACCATTGTGTTGACGCGCAACAATCCTTCGCCCATGGCAATTTGCCGCAACGGAAATGTGGATTGTATTTCCACTGAAAGCGTCCCACTTGGAACGGCGCGCGACACGCGGCCGGTCATTATGGAAATGAACATCGAGCCTGGTTTGACGGTCGTGATGTACACCGACGGGCTGACTCACGCCGGCAAACGCCGCGGCCGCCCGATGGAAGTTTGTACCATTCTCGAATCCATGCTCGATGACCAGGATCCCGGCTCGCAGTCCATCGCGGACGAATTACTGGCGCATGCCGTCTCGCTCGATGAGAACCGCCCTGCGGATGACATCAGCGTAGTGGTGCTCAAAGTTACGCCGCGCGTGGGCGATGATGTTCGCCGGATGACGGTCAGGTTACCCATCCATGCCTAACTCACACAATTCAGGCAACCGCAAGCATCGCTGGCAGCATCTGCGCGCCTCCATTCGAGATACCCTCATCCTGCTACGAGAGTTTCGCATTGTCCTGCTTTGGTTCTCTGTCGCCATCGTTGGCGGCGGAATCTTGTTCTACTTCATCTCGAAGATGGTCAACGAACCAGTCGACTCGGTGATGGAGGCGATTTACATCGTCCTAACCATCACGTTTTTGCAACCACCCAACCGCAATTTTCCGCACAACATCATCCTGCAATTATTCCACTTTGTCATGCCGTTGATCGGCGTTGTCATGCTTGCCCAGGGATTGGCAGACTTTGGAAGCATGTTCTTCAACCGCCGCGCGCGTAGTAAGGAATGGGAAATGGCTGTCGCCTCCACTTTAAGAAATCACGTTATCCTCGTCGGGCTTGGACATCTTGGCTACCGCATCGCGCTCAAACTGCACGAAATGGGTGAACAGGTGGCCGCCATAGAATTCAACGCAGACACCGACACACTGAACGCCGTGCGCGACCTCGGCATTCCAGTCATCCATGATGACGCCACACGCCCGACCGCGCTCGAAGCGGCCAATATCAAAAACGCGCGCACCATCATCATGGCCAGCCAAAACGACTCCATGAACCTGCAGATTGCGCTCAAGGCGCGCAGTTTCACGCCCAACATCAATGTCATCGTCCGCATCTTTGACGAAGACTTTGCCCATGCGCTGCGCGAGCAATTTGGTTTCATTGCCTTGAGCGCCACCGAAATGGCAGCGCCCGTATTCGCCGCGGCGGCCGCCGGAGTGGACGTGACCAACCCCATCTCGGTGGAAGGGGAAATGCTCAGCCTGGCGCGCTTCACCATTTCTTCCGACTCCGAACTGAATGGGAAAACCGTCGGCCAGGTGGAGGATGGATATGGTTGCAGCATCGTGCTGGTGCGCCATGACCACACCTCCGAACTGCATCCCACCGACAGCATGATCCTAAAAGAACATGACCTGCTGGCCGTGCTGGGACGCCCTGAAATCTTGAACACGCTCGTCCATGCCAGCCAGTAGAATCCGCGTTGGAGTAGTCGGTCCATGTGGTTCGGGCAAGTCCACACTGATCGTCAAACTCGAAGCTTTTGATTTCGAAT
>JAKANW010000554.1 GCA_021823555.1 Chloroflexota bacterium | reverse complement strand
TTGATCTAAATTAACCGCGAAGCCCGCAAAGAGCGCGAAGAAAACCTTTAAAACTTTGCGAACTTCGCGCGCTTCGCGGTTCAAAAAGGCTTGGTTGTAAACCACCACGGTTAAGTGCAGTCCTACCAGATCGGGAGGTGGATTTGAAAACGGATAAACGAATGATTAGGCGGATTGGAGGTTGGGCTTGGAAAGCAAGTGTTTTAGCGTGTCCACGAGAAGGTGATGTTCGGTTTCATGAATGCGCGCTTCAAGAGATTCCAGCGTATCATTCGTATGAATAGGGACAGTTTCTGTGGCGAGCACAGGCCCGTTATCGACGCCTTCGTCGGGGACGAGATGCACCATGACGCCTGTATGATGTATCTCGCCGCGCTGAAAAGCATCGTAGGCGCGCTGGATGGCGTGTGTCCCTGGAAACATGCCAGGCAGGGCGGGATGCAAGTTGATAACGAGATTTGAAAAGGATGAAAGGAAGTTGGAAGAAAGAAGGCGCATCCAGCCAGCTAAGATCACGTAATCCGGCAAACAGGTGGACACGTAATCAGCAAGTCGAGTGTCGTATTTCTGGCGAGATTCGTTTTCGAGCTTGGGAAAGTAAACAGATTCTATTCCAACGTTTTTAGCACGGACGAGTCCGTAAGCATCTGCTTTGTTCGAAATGACAGCAACCACTGAGGCATGAAGTTCGCCAGAGGCGCAAGCATCCAGAATGGCTTGCAGGTTGGAGCCGTTGCCGGAGATAAGGATGACGAGGCGAGAGAGTTTGATCAAAATAATTTCCTTGCTGAAAAACGCTTTGACTGTGGTCTTCGCCTTCGCTACACTTCGCTCAGACCTCCGCTCAGCGCGAGATTAATGATGGAAGAGGCGCACACTGCTGAAGACCATCGTCATGCCGTATTCGTTGGCGGCCTGGATGACGGCATCGTCACGCGTTGAGCCGCCGGGTTCAAGAACGTATTTCACTCCGCTCATCGCGGCGCGATGGATGCTGTCGGAAAATGGGAAGAAGGCATCGGAGCCGAGGGTAACGGAATCCAGATTGGAGAGCCACTCACGTTTTTCGTCGGGAGTCAGCTGATGGGGAGTCTGAACGAAGACCTCGCCCCAGTCCGCTTTTTCATTGGGAGTCACATCATCACGCAGGAACTGGTCAATGGCGTTGTCGCGGTCGGGTCGTTTGATATCCAATTTGAAGGGAAGTGACAAAACGGATGGATGCTGGCGCAGGAACCATAAGTCCGCTTTTTGGCCGGCGAGGCGCACACAATGGATGCGCGACTGCTGGCCCGCGCCCACGCCGATGGTCTGACCATCCGCAACAAAACAGACCGAGTTGGACTGCGTGTACTTGAGCGTGATCCAAGCAATGGTCATGTCGCGGATGGCTTCGGGAGGAAGGTCATGACACTCCGTGACAATGTTGGTAAGGTCAGCAGGTGTGACGAGACGGTCATTATGAAGCTGTTCAAAGGTCACGCCGAACACATCGCGGGTTTCAGGAGCAGGCGGCTCGTAGGCAGGGTCAATTTGGATGATGGCATATTTGCCTTGCTTCTTTTTGATTAATATGGCAAGCGCTTCGGGTTCGTAGGCGGGAGCGATTACGCCATCGGAAACCTCGCGGGCGATCAGGTGCGCGGTCGGAACGTCAACTGTGTCTGAGAGAGCAATGAAATCACCGAAGGAGCACAAGCGATCCGCGCCGCGGGCGCGGGCATAAGCAGTGGCAAGAGGCGAGAGCTCGAGGTCGCCCACGAAATAGATTTTCCTGAGCACATCCGAAAGCGGTGTGGCGACCGCAGTTCCCGAAGGGCTGACATGTTTGAATGAGGCCGCGGCAGGCAGGTTGAGCGCGGCCTTAAGTTCTTTGACCAACTGCCAGGAGTTAAGCGCGTCGAGCAAGTTGATGTAGCCAGGCGAGCCGCCAAGCACCGTGATAGGCAAATCGGACGCGTCTTTCATGTAGACGCGAGCGGGCGCCTGCTGAGGATTGATTCCGTAACGCAGAGGGAGAGATGATGACATGAGGGTGCCTTTCTTTTCCGAAGATTACGCAGATTGAGCAGATTTTTGTTACGAGAGGATGATTTTCCGTTCGCCCATAACCAATTCACCGATGACGAAAGTCGATTCGGGAATGAGTTTCTGGGTTTGAGCAACGCGGGACTTACCTACAATGGCAACCATGCCGATGCCCATGTTGAACACGCGATACATTTCATCGCTGGGGACATTTCCTTTTTGTTGAATCAAATTCCACAATGGCGGGACGGGCCATGAGCCGAGGCGGATCACGGCGTTGAGATTCTCGGGCAGAACGCGTGGGATGTTTTCGATAAAGCCGCCGCCCGTCAGGTGCGCGAGGGCTTTGATATTAGTGAGTATGGGAGAGAAAATGGAAAGATAAGAGCGGTGTGGAGCAAGGAGCGCATCCGTAAGTGAGCAACCAAGTTCGGGAAAAACTGTGTCCATCGGCGTATCTGCAAATACCTTGCGGATGAGTGAGTAACCGTTTGTATGCGGCCCGCTGGATGCCAGGCCGATCAACACGTCGCCTGCTTTGATATTTTTATGCGGCAGGATGTCATCGCGTTCGACTACACCGAGGATCGTCCCAGCGACATCGAATTCGTTTGGCTGATACACTCCGGGCATTTCAGCCGTCTCGCCGCCGAGAAGCGACATACCCGCTTCCTTACAGGCTTCGGCGATTCCCGTCACTACTTCGGCAGTAATGTCCGGAGTCAACTTCGATGTGGCGAAATAATCCATAAAGAAGAGCGGACGCGCGCCCTGCACAAGAATATCGTTGATACAGTGGTTAACGATGTCATGGCCGATGCCGCGATAGCGCCCAACGGATGCCGCTAGTTTCACTTTCGTGCCGACGCCATCCGTGGAAGCAACCAGTACAGGGGATTTCATCACCTTCAAAACTGAAGCATCATATAGTCCGCCAAAAGAACCGATGCCCGCCAAAACGGATGGAGTGTATGTGGATTTGACAGCATCTTTCATCAAGTCCACGGCGCGATTGCCCATGTCAATGGAGACGCCAGAGTCGGCATAAACGGATTTGGGAAACGGATAGCGGATGATGGAAATGGATGACGCCAAATCTACTTTTTCCTTCGCTTGAGCAACCTGCTCCGCCTTGCAAATGGAGGCGCGGATTGCTGCACCAGTAGCTGACGGTATGCCGACGATCCTGGTTTCTTTACTAATGGCCTTAAACTGGATGGGAGGAATCGGAGCGGATGGCTCGTTGCCTTTTCCACGCGGCTCTGGTAGAGGCGGCAGAGTCACACCAAGCTTCTTATGGATAACTCGATATAAGAATTTTTGCCAGTCTTGTACATCCTTTGGGGGAAAAATCCTTTTGAAGTCCAGACTGTGGCGGCCAAAATTGTATAGCACACCAACCTGGCTTCCCGTGGCGGCGAGGTAAGTCATTACCTGGCCAGCATCATCGGCAGATAG
>JAKANW010000553.1 GCA_021823555.1 Chloroflexota bacterium | reverse complement strand
ACAGGCGGTTGATCTCGCTTTCGGCGCGAATCCGCTCGGTGACGTCGCGCAGGATGCCTTCGTGGTAGATCACATTGCCCTGGTCATCGTGAACGTAGCGGCCATGGTCCTCCACCCAAATCTCGCTGCCGTCTTTGCGTTTCATGCGGAACACATCCACTTTTTCCTGACCGGTGTCGAGGAACAGGCTTTCGCGTTCTTCGGGCGCGAAATACAAATCCTTCTTGATGTCGATCGCTAGCATTTCTTCCCGGTTGTCAAAGCCGAACAGTCGCAGCATGGCCGGGTTCACGTCTATGAACCGTCCGCCATGCGTGCTCCGGTAGACACCGTCCAGCATATCGTTGAAGAGGGAGCGATAGCGTTCCTCGCTGGCGCGCAGTGCTTCTTCCGCCTGTTTGCGCCGAATCGTGATCGCTACCTGTGACGAGACGAATTCCAAAATGTGTTGTTCGCGCGGTCCATAGGCTTCGGGATCGGTGTAATGCTGGACAACCATGACGCCGATGGTTTTGCCCTCAATAATCAATGGAACGCCCAGCCAGATCTTGGACGGCACTCCCAGCAGAAGCACTGCGCCTTGCCGTTCTAGCTCGTCATGAACGGCTTGCGTGCAAAGCAGGGATTGGCCGGTGCGCAGCACGTAAGCTGTCAAACCCTTTCCCGGCTCGATCTGACCCATGAAGGGTTCATCCAGCTTGTCACGGAAATAGGGGAATTGCAGGGTGTTGCTGGCTTCGTCATACAGTGTGATAAAAAAGTTCTCGGCGGGCATAACGGACGAAATAACCTGGTGAATCTGCGGGAAGAGATCGTTCAGGGATTGTGACGTTTCGGCGGCTTTGGCAATGTGGTACACCACATCTTGAAGCGCCTCCGCCTGTTTGCGTTCCGTGATGTCGAGCACGGAGACCAACACACGCGCCCACGAATCTTCGTATCCTGGTGCGATGGTGCCGGCGACGATGAGGTGAACCTGCGTCCCGTTTTTTATTAATCGTTTCACCTCAATTTCATAACGTGTCCCATTCTTTGCAAGAGCAATGATCTCTTGCAGAATGCTTTGGTAATCATCCGCACCGACCAGGTCGACCAACCGCATGTCCGTACTGGAGATGTGGTCGAGTTGGTACCAGCGCAAGACCGCCTTGTTGACATTGACCAAGCGAATCGAATTGACGCATTGCCGCGCCTTCTCTGGATGATCTTGGAAGTAGGCCCATAGATCGTCCTCGCCGCGTGCGTGCAGTTCGTCAATGAAATTCTTGACGGCGGAAAAATCCTCTTCCAATAGCCGTACCGGCGAGTCCTCGAAAATGGTGCGATAGCGTTCTTCGCTCTCCAGTAGTTTTTTCTCGGCCTGTTTGCGGGCGGTAATATCCTCGAAGGTGCCGTCGAAATAAAGAATGGCTCCTTGCTCATCGCGGACGGCGGTCGCGCTCTCACGAACGTACATAATGGAACCGTCTTTTCGTTTCCAGGCGCTTTCCATCCCAATGACCGTTCCTTCGCGCTCCATCCTTTCGATAAATACCTTGCGCGGCGGGTCCGACTTGGCTTCTTCCTCTTCCAGGTTTCGTTGGGCCAGCTCTTCGAAAGTTTCATATCCGAGCATGCGCACGCTGGCCGGATTTGATAGCACAATGTGCCCGTCGAGGGTGGTCCGATACATGCCGATGGTGGCATTGTCAAACAGGCTGTGGAAGCGTTTCTCGCTTTCCTTCAATGCCTGCTCGGCGCGCTTGCGCTCGATGGCGCTGGCGACCTGCGTGGAAACGTAGGTCATCACTTCCATATCCCGCGGGTTGAAGTGAACAGCCTCGTCGTAGGATTGCACCACCATCACCCCGATGGCTTCGTCATGTGCGATTAGCGGAACGCCCAGCCATTCAATGGAATCCGGACCGATCAATTCGATTTCTCCTGATCGGATCAATTCCTGTGTGATGGCTTGGGTGGCTAGGAGCGGCTGACGCGTCCGCAAGACATATTCGGTCAAACCGCGGCGGAGTCTCCCGGGCGGCGCGGCTGTGTCGAACGCATCTTGGAAATAGGGGAACGAGAGCAGGTCATTTTTATGGTCGTACAGAGCGATATAAAAATATTGCGTAGGCAGGAGGCCCTGCAGAACCTCATGAATCTTGGGATAGAGTTCATCCAGCGATGACACAGTCATTGCCGCGCGGGCGATCTCGTACATGGACTGTTGCAGCTTTGCCGCCCGCTTGCGCTCGGTGATATCCGTCATTATGGCCATGCGGCCAACCACGTTGTGTGCGTTATCGAACAAGGGCGCGGTGGAGAGACTGATGTCGACCCGCTTCCCATCCTTTCGCAGGCGGATGGTCTCATAATCAGTGATAGAGTTGCCCAGCCGGACCTGCTCGCTGAGGCGGGTGTATTCCTCCAGCTTTTCGGGAAGGACAATGGGGTTGGGCCGCCCAATGACTTCCTCTGCCGTCCAGCCAAAGGTTCTTTCTGCGGCGTGATTCCATAACTGGATATTTCCAGCGATATCTGTCACGAGAATGGGCAGGGGCGAGACTTGGATCAAGGTTTCCAGCTTTTGGGTGGCAGCCAGTAAATTCTCCTCGGTTTGCCTGCGCTCGGCGAGTTCCTGCTGCGCCCGCGTGAAAAGATTTGCGTTGTTCAACGCAATGGAGGCCAGCCGGGCGAAATAACTCAACAGTTCTACATCGTTATCGCTAAATTCCCGATCGGGGTCCAGTTGAACCAGGCCTAGGATGCCAATCACGTGCGTATCGTAAATGAGCGGAACGCCAATGATGGCGTGAATACCTGCATCGGCAAACTGGATGGAGCGGCCACTCCATTCCTGGTACGAGCGTACGTTTAGCGGTTGGGCCGTTTGCCAAACCTTGCCTGCCAAGCCTTCGCCCAGTTTTAGTTTCCGATTCTGGTAATTGCGCATCGTTCCTACCCCCAAGGTGAGTTGGATGACATTTTCCTCCGGTTGGACCAGATAGAGGTAACCATGCTCGGTATGCACCAACCGCGCTGCCTGGGCCATGATCGTTTGGAGCGTCTCGGAGAGCTCGGTATTCTTCATCAACGCAAAAGTTGATTCCTGCACGGCGGAGAGAATTTGGTTGCGGCGCTGAATGTCTTCATACATTCGCGCCCGGCTAATGGCCAGGCCGATGTGTACGCTCAGCGAGGTCATTAATTCGAGGTCGGCATTGGTCAATTTCAGGTCATGCGTGCTTTCGACATTCAAGACGCCGGCCACTTTGCCGTTGTCGAGCAGGGGAACGCATATTTCCGAGACGATCCCCTCGATGACTCCCAAGAATGCCGGGTCGGTGTGAACGTCTTCCAACAGCACGGGCTGGCCGGTACGCGTCACGCGGCCGATGATGCCCTGTGAAATGTGGATTTTTGGAATGATGTGATCATAGCCCACCTGGTATTGCAGCTTCTCATCTTCTCCATCCAGCAGGTACAAACTGACCAAGGTGTAACCGAATG
>JAKANW010000552.1 GCA_021823555.1 Chloroflexota bacterium | reverse complement strand
GACCTTCATGGAGCGTCAGCAGGCCAATGGCATCACCACCGACCCGGCGCAAATCCCAATCTGGATTGCACGTTATACAGCCTGGTATGCAGACTTTCAACGCAATCTCTTTCATCATCCCGACCGGGCCGCATTTGTGATGGTCGCGTCCGCCGCGGGTGAGACTGAGACTGCCAACCCCATCCAAAAAGTGATGGGTTTGACGATGGCCGGGCAGATGATCTTCTTCGCCTTCTTTACCGGCGCGTATTCGATGATGTCCATTCTACGTGAAGATGAAGAAGGAACGCTTGCGCGTTTATTTACCACGCCCACGGATCGTACATCTATTTTGACTGGCAAGTTTGTGGCCGTCTTCTTTACTGTTATCTTGCAGGGATTGGTGCTAATGGTTGCAGGTCATTATGCTTTCGGAATTAATTGGGGCGAGCCTGTTGGGGTTGCATTGGCTTTGACAGGCCAGGTCATCGCGGCGACGGGGCTAGGCGTGCTGCTGATCGCGTTCGTCAAATCCACGCGTCAGGGCGGACCCGTCCTCGGCGGCGGCTTGACGGCGCTGGGAATGCTCGGTGGTTTGTTCACGGCCAATATTCCCAACGCGATGCCCGCGGCACTCAATATGATCGCCAATTTCACACCGCAAGGATGGGTGCTCAAAGCCTGGCGCATGGTCATGGATGGACAGTCCGCTGGTGATTTGCTGCTCCCGTTTGCAGTGATGGTGGGCATAGGCATTGTGATGTTCGCCGTCGGCGCAGTGATGTTCAGGAAGCGGTTTGCGTAGAAAGATATCTCGCTCTGAGCGAAGCGCAGACGATGAGCATGTTACAAGAAGGTGCGCTTCGTCTGCGGGTCTCGATAACTTGCGTCTCGACCCTCCGCTCAGCGCGAAGATGGAGAAATTATTATGAGAATTCTTGATCTTGCCCTCAAAGATTTATCCCAAATGTTTCGCGATAAACGTTCGTTATTGTTCCTTGTCGTCATGCCGATCGTTTTCACATTCTTTATGGGATTTGCTTATCGAAACACTGGCGGTGACGCGAACGCGGATCATCGAATCCCGTTGGCAATAGTTAACCCTGAGCCTAATGCAGTGTTAAACAAGGCGCTTGTCTCACGACTGGAATCGTCAGATGCCATACGCGTTGAAAACATGAGCAATGCCGATGCAATGGCCGCATTGCATAAAGGCGGTGTGGCCGGAGTGTTGGTGATCCCTGTCGGGTTCGGCGAGCAGGCATCGGCGGGGAATGAAGCGCAATTGACTCTGATCGCGGATACAATCTCCGCCCAAGGCCAGTCGCTTTACCAGTTGTTGCGAGTCCCCATATCCCAGATAATGAGTGCGGTGGAAATTGGTCGCGAAACGGTGGATATCGTCGGCGCGACCAATCCAACCAACGAACAAAGTGCAGCCTTTGAATTGGCGTGGAGTAAATGGAATGAAGTATCAAAAACTTCATTGGTGAAGATCGAGCAAGCCGTTGCCAAGGCATCGTCAGATTGGACTGGCGGCAACCCGTATAACCAATCATCCCCTGGCATCCTGGTGCAATTTGCGATCTTTGGGCTGGTAACGTCGGCGCAGATTTTGGTGCAGGAGAAAAAGTTGCGCACGTTGCAACGATTGATCACGACCGCAATGCGTCCGTGGGAAATTGTGGCAGGGCACATGCTGGCGATGTTCGCGATCACCTTCTTGCAAACCACGCTGTTGGTGGTGTTCGGTCAGTTCGTGTTGAAAGTGAATTACCTGCATGAGCCGCTTGGTGCATTACTGGTATCAATGGCTTTGGGATTGTGGGTCGCTTCGATGGGACTACTGATCGGCGTCATTGCGAAGGAAGAACAACAAGTGATTCTGTACTCGATGATCGCCATGTTCCTGTTCTCGGCCTTGGGTGGTACTTGGTTCCCGTTGGAAGCGGCTGGCGGCGCGTTTGCCGCAATTGGCAAGGCAATGCCTTCAGCCTGGGCTATGGATGGATACCAGAACATCTTGATACGCGGCTTGGGCATTGGCTCGGTCTGGTTGCCGGTCATGGGGCTGGCTGGCTATGGATTGTTCTTCTTCCTCCTGGCCATCTGGCGCTTCCAAAAGACTGAGTAAGCTGTCTACCTGGTCAGTTGAAAACTCTCCCGCCAACGGGAGAGTTTTTTGTCCAGTATGCTCAACCCAATGAGGTTCGGTTACAATTTCTGCCGGCAGTGATTACCGCCAGACAACAAAAGCAGAAAAGAGAATCAATGGACGCCACCGATCTCATCCTTGCACGCTTTGAGCAAGTCTCAGCTATTCCGCGCGGCACGAAGAATGAAGCAGGGATCCGCGTCTGGCTTCAGGATTGGGCAGCTTCGCGCGGGCTGACAACAAGAACTGACGCGCCTGGGAATCTCGTCATTCAAGTCCCTGCCAGCGCGGGATATGAGAATCGGCCCACGCTCATCCTGCAAGGCCACTTGGATATGGTCTGCCAGAAGACGCTCGATTCAAAGCACGATTTCACGCGTGACCCGATTCGGCTCATCCGCGATGGGGATTGGGTGCGGGCGAATGGGACCACCCTCGGCGCGGACAATGGAATTGCCATCGCGCTGGCAATGGCGCTGGTGGAAGACGAAAGCGTCGCTCATCCGCTATTGGAACTGTTGTTTACCGTCGAAGAGGAACTTGGCATCGTCGGCGCGGACAATCTCGACCCATCCATGCTTTCGGGAAAAACGCTGGTCAATTTGGACTCGGAAGAAGAGGGTGTCTTCACGGTTGGCTGTGCAGGCGGCGGGAGTCTCTATATCACTTTGCCGGTAACGTGGACTTTGCAAACTGCGGACGAAATTGCTTTTGAATTGAAAGTCACCGGCTTGCAGGGCGGCCATTCAGGCGGGGATATCAACAAACGTCGCGGCAATGCCAATAAACTCATTGTGCGCGTGCTCGATTTTATCCAGCGCGATGTCACCCTTCGCTTATCCGCCCTCAAAGGCGGGACCGCGCGCAACGCCATTCCACGCGATGCGGAGGCGATATTCGTCTGTCCGAAAGAGTTATCCGCTTTGTGCCGCCAGAAATTTTCTGCCATGGTTCAATTCATTCAAGCTGAACACGCCCGCACCGAGCCGGGACTGTCCATTGCGTTGACAGAGAAAAGCGGCGTACCCGTCAACGCGATCAGTCATACTGAGACCGTGACAGGGATTCGCCTGCTGGTCTCCCTGCCGCAGGGCGTTTCGGCCATGTCGGCGGAAATTCCCGGTTTTGTCGAAACGTCGAACAATATCGGGATCCTTGAACTGAAAGAGGAAGGTTTGTTTGTGGTCTCCAACCATCGCAGTTCTGTCCTCTCGCGGTTGGAGGAAATCACGGCCCGCGTCGAATCCATTGCGCTGCTGGCAGGCGCAAGAATCGAACCGACGAAAATCCATACACCCTGGCAAGCGAACACGGATTCGCCTCTCCTCAAAAAATGTCTTGAGACGTATGAGTCC
>JAKANW010000551.1 GCA_021823555.1 Chloroflexota bacterium | reverse complement strand
TGTTTTGTGGGACGCAGCGTCTGGAAACTTTGCGCTTTATCATCCGATCTTAACTGAGCGCATCGAGATCGAGCCGCCCATCACTTTCTCGGCAAAGAACGAGACGGAATCATCCTCATCCTTGAGCGCCAGGCTATACAGCAGCGGGACATAATGTTCAGCGCTGTTGATGGCCAGGGACGCGGCCTGGTCGCCTCCCTCGAAGTGAATGATCGGCTCGTGGTCATTCTGCTCGACCCAATTGGCGATGCGCTGGTCGAATTCCACAGCCCAATCGTAGGCAGAGTCATCGAAGCGCGCCATGCGCAGGTTGTGGACAATGTTGCCACTGCCGACGATCAGCACACCCTCGCGGCGCAGTTCCTTCATCTGGCGCGCGATGTCATAATGTTTTTGCGGTTCGATATTGGCGTCCAATGACATCTGGATAACGGGCACATCCGCTTTCGGGAACATGCGCGCCAGCACGGTCCAGGTGCCATGGTCGAGTCCCCAATCCAGGTCGGGCTTGACTTCGGTATTCTTGATGATGCGGCGCACCTGCTCGGCCAGGTCGGATGAACCGGGCGCATCGTAACGAAGTTCGTACATTTCCGGTGGGAAACCATAGAAGTCATAGATCGTGCGCGGACGATCCATGGCCGTGACCAGGGTGCCGCGCGTCACCCAGTGAGCCGAAACACACAGGATGGCGCGCGGTTTGGGCAGGGACTTTCCGGCCTCAGCCCAGGCGCGCGAGAACTCGTTATCTTCGATCACATTCATTGGGTTGCCATGCCCAACAAACAAAACCGGCATTTTTGCGGAAGTCTCACTCATAAAGTCTCTCTCTCTCAGAAAAGCGACAAGTGTTGTTTAGTTACTGTACTTGAGAGGCTCACCTGGGTAAATCTTACCTTCCCGCTCCAAGCCGGGCTACGGCAGGAACGGCGTTAACGGTCCCGGTTGCTGAATGACCTGAGCTAGTTCACTGTATGGAACGACGACCGTTTGCAGCCCGGCTGCGTACGGCGCGACCTGGTATTCATTAAAGGCGATCAACAAACCGTCGGCAGTGACGTTCCAATTCTGATAATTTTCGGGTGTGGGATCTGCGCCTGAAGCAAATCCCTCGAAACCAATGTCGCGCCTGGACAGTTGGGTCTTGCAGTAATCCGAGATGATTTGCAAATAGTCTGTGCCAGCGGAGAAGACTTGATCAAGCGTCAACTCCTGCCCCTTTTCAAGATCGTAGTTGACCGTTTTGATATAGTGATAGGGATGCGCCGCGCCGGAAGTAAACCCTTCAAAGGTGAACTTGATGCTGATGATATTACTGCCGGATGGGGAAGCAAGGTTGTATTGAAAGATAAAGGAGCTGTTGGGCACTTCGGGAATGACAATGACATCCTGCATGTTTTTCTTGAAGGCATCCACCTCGGTCTGCGTCAAATTCTGCATGGAGGTGTTGAAGGCTGTCACGCGCGGATCGTTACTGCCTTGCAATTGGGGTGTTTGGCCGGTGATTTTGTACGCTGGGGTGGTAGTTTGCGACTCTTTAAAATCCGCGCTGACCAGGGTCACTTGCTGGCCCAGCGGAATGCTGGTGGCAGTGGGAGGCGGGACGGGTGTGACAGTGGGAGTCGGAAGATAAGCCGCCCCGCATCCGGTCAACACAGGAACCAACAACAGGACAAGCGCCAGGACTGGCTTCATTTTTAAGATCGAGAATTTCATTCAAGGCTCCTTTGAAATCTATCAATATCTTTCTGATGTGAAGCTATTGAGCGGTCAATTCATTCAAAATGGCAAGCGTCTCTGCTTTTCCACCCATCCCATTTTCGCCGCCGGGGCCGACGCAGGAAGGGCAGCCATCGGCGCATTCGCATTGACTGACCAGCTCCAGGGCGCGCTGCATCAACTCGTCATGCAGTTCGAACAGGCGCTGGCTGAAGCCGATACCCGCGGGGGCAAGGTCATACAGCACAACAGATGGATTCGAGAAGGCCGCAGTTGGCGCCGGCTCGATATGCGCGCCGAGGTCGCCGCTGTCGCACATCAGGAAGAGCGGGGCAAGGTTGCCGAGCACATAGCTGAGTCCGGCCAGCCCGCTCCTCATGCGGACGTTGGCTTCCACTTTGCGGTGACAGGATGAACACAACGTAGTGAGATTCTCCAATCGGTTGGCTTCCTCCCTGGATGCAAACGCTTTGAACGGAGTCTTATGATGCACGTCATGCTGGCGGCCATTTTCAGGCGCGCCGCACACCTGGCATTTGAACCCATCACGGGCGCGCACACGCTCGCGGATTTTCGTCCACTCGGGACCGTAATCGTTCGGGTCGTTGGTCCAGGCCCCAGCGTCGCGCAGACGCGAGACTGTCTCTTCGGAGAGAGTCAGCCAGTAGCCAGTCGTCTGCAATTCGGAAGGCGGCAGGTCCAATTCCTCCTGGCCGAGATTTTCGTTGGTGTACCAGCGCCGTTTACGGAAACCTGTCACCTGCGTGGTGACCTGCAGTTCGCCCCAGGATTTTTCTGCGCTTCGACTGTGCTCCGCTCCGCTCAACGCGAGCACATTCACGGTGGCGCCGCGCAGCGGCTCGGTGTAATAATCCATGCTGGCAGCGCGCAGGTGGGCAATATTTTGTTCGAGGTCGAGGCTCTCGACATAATAAGATTGCGCCTCGTGCAAATAAACCGCGCCGGGATGCACCATCCACACTGCGCTTTCGCCGTCCACCGTGCCCACCGTGAACGGCCTGCCATCTTTTTCCTGCGCCTGCAGCACGACGGCTTGCGGCGAGGCCGAGCGCAAGGAAATATTGGCGGCGGGATACTGGTCGGCCATCCAGAAATATTTTTCATTCGAGAGATGAGCCTCGTTATTGCTCACCAAAAATTGCAGGAAATCTTCCGCCTGTGCAGCGCTCAAATGTCCGAAGCCTTCGCCCCTTTGGAAGGGCAGCTCGAACATGGCGCAGCGCAAATGCTCGAGCAGGATCAGCAAATGATCGGCATTGACTAGCGCCTGTTCGGGCGAGCGGCCAAAGAAATATTCGGGATGGTGGGCGAGGAACTGATCAATGGGATTGGCAGAGGCCACCAGCACCGCCGCGGCAGATTCGAGGCCGCGTCCCGCGCGACCCGCCTGCTGCCACGCTGAAGAGATGCTTCCGGGGTAACCGACGAGGATCGCCGCACCCAGCCCGCCGATGTCAATTCCCAGCTCGAGGGCGTTGGTCGCCACGATGACTTTGACCGAGCCGTCGCGTAAGCCTTTTTCGATTTCTCTTCTTTGCGAGGGGAGGTAGCCGCTGCGATAGCCTCTAATGCGTGATGCGTAATTCGTAATTCGTAATTCGTTGTCTACGTGCCCCCCTGTGTACGTGTCCGCTTGCGCGTGCCTACTTGCGTTTGCTTCCCCTTGAAGATAAGTGAGAATGATTTCAACGGAACGCCTCGACCGCGCAAACACCACAGACTGCACATCCTGGGCAAGCAGGTCTTGCGT
>JAKANW010000014.1 GCA_021823555.1 Chloroflexota bacterium | reverse complement strand
GGCGCATACCATCCCGCAGGATGACGCCATCCACGTGTGGGCGCAGTTTGAGCAGCATATCTTCAGGCGAAGTATAGTTGAGGAAAACCGGCAAGGTCAGCCGTGAGACCTCGATGTTGATCTGGCTCAATTCGGAGGGTTGGACGGGGGAGAAACGATAGTCATCCAGGGCGGCGGCTAGGGCATGTTCGCACACATCCTCCGCCAGCGGCTGGTATGGCTCCAATGCGCCGATGCAGCCGCGTAAGTCACCGCGCACGGTCAGGGTCACGAACGAGGCACCCGGCTCCCGTAAGTGCGGCGGAAAAGAGGGCAGATCCAACGCAGGTTGTTTTTCGCCGCGTACGCCGCATTCCAGCGCCTCACGCGCCAGGCGCAGAAGGATGCGCCGTTCTTCTTCTGTCAAACGATCTGATTCCATTTTTCCTCCCACCCCAATCCCGTACACGCCCGCAGGACAGACGGGATCGGGAACTATTTCGACAGTTTCCAATACTGCCGATTGTGATACACCAATGGTTTTCCCTCGCCAACGCTGCGGGATGCCACCACCTCAGCCAGAAAGATCGTGTTCATCCCGGCCGGGATGACCTGGGTCACGCGGCAATCCAGGCAGGCCAGGCCGTTTTTGATGGCAGGAGCGCCTGTGACAAGGGTCTCAGTTTCAAGGCCTTCAAAACGGTCCCCGGTATCCGGAATGCGGCCCGCAAAGCGATCGGAAATTTCCTGCTGGTCCTCGGCCAGGATGGTCACAGCAAAAGCGTTGGCAGCGTGTACCAGCCTGTACGTGCGGCTTTCCGTGTGCAAAGAGATGATGATCAAGGGCGGCTCGAGCGAGGCCGAGGTAAACGAACCGACGGTCATTCCATGCCGTTCGCCATTGTATGCGGCAGTCACAACGGTTACTCCAGAACTCCAGGCGCGCATGGAAAGCCGTAATTGATCGGGGTCAAGGGTCATGATGCGAGTCTCCATAGGAAATTCATCATAATAGCGGAAAAAGACAGCGTCAAGACATAAATTACCAAATCGGTTTTTCACGAGTTTATCCAAACCGCGTACCTCTTGCATTTTTTAACGTTTGGTGTACTATTATACGAAATGGACGCTCCGCAGCCATCCAACCCTCGGCCTGCCCGCCGAAAAACGCGCTCGGTCAACGCCTTTTGGTCCACCCTCGGCATTGCGATCCTGCTGGCAACCCTTTTTACCGCCTGGACGCCAAACAGTCTGTTCACGATCAATCTTTCGGAACAACTGGGCCTGCTCCTGACCCCGCAACCCGGGGATGTGAGTACGGTCAAAACGCCCCAGCCGCAACTGCGCATTGGGATCGTGGCCGGGCACTCCGGCAACGACTCGGGCGCGGTCTGCCGCGATGCCAACGGACAGGTTACGCTGAGGGAGGTGGATGTTAATATGAAGATCGCCAGCCTGGTGCAAAAAAAATTGGTGGATATGGGATATCAGGTGGATTTGCTGAACGAATTCGATACCCGCCTGAACGGCTATCGGGCTGTAGCGCTGGTTTCCATTCACAATGACTCATGCGATTACATCAATGACCAGGCGACCGGATTCAAAGTGGCGGCTTCGCTGGACACCCGCGACATTAATCGCGCCACCCGCCTGGCTGCCTGTCTGGTGGATCGTTACCAGCACGCCACGGGCTTGCCCTTCCACACCGGCAGCGTGACGCGCGACATGACCCAATATCATGCCTTTTCCGAAGTGGATCCGAATACGATCACCGCTATTATCGAAACCGGTTTTTTAAATCTTGACCGTGATATTTTGACCAACCACACGGATATCGTCGCCAACGGCGTTGTACAGGGAATCCTGTGTTTCATCAACAATGAAAATGTGGAACCTACTCCAATGCCAACCAGTGCGCCGTAGTGAGCGAGTCAGGCCTTTATTGTAGAGGTACATGCCATGAACAGTTCCTTCTTAGAATCCCGTCAGGCGCTTCAACAGGCGCGCGATGCTTTGCGCAACGGAGACCGCAGCGAAGCGCGTCGCTGGGCAGAGAAAGCTTCCCAGCTTGCCCCGGATTCTGAAGACCCGTGGCTGATCCTGGCCGCAGTCGCCAGCCCGCGCGCCAGCGTGGATTACATCAAGAAAGTGCTGGCGATCAACCCGGATAGTCCACGCGCCCGCAAAGGCATGGAATGGGCCATGCAGCGGCTGCGCGGCGAGACGCCAGAAACGTCAGAGGCAGAGTCGGAGCCTGGGAGCAAGACCCAGCCCACTCGTCCGGCGCGAAGCGGGGACAAGAAACGCGGCCCCTGGTTTGCGATCTTTCTGTTCCTCCTGGGCTGTCTGGTCATTGGATTGGCAGCTTGGTCGGCCAGCACATCCCCGGTCCTGGCATCCATCCTGAGCTTGAGCAGCGCCCCCCAGGCCCGGGCCACGCAGGTCACGCATCCACAGTCCTTTGCGCAGGTTGACATTCCCAAGCCGACCTACACTCCCACCAGTATTTCCATGGTAGAAGTGGTTCTGCCCACCGCCACGCCCAGCCCTGACCCCGTTCAGGATACAGCCACGCCGACATCCGTCCCAACGGATACGCCCGCGCCGCTCCCAACTGCGACCCTACTCTCACCGGATACAACGCTCCCAACGGATACGCCGGCGACGGTTGAACCGCTCCCAACCAACACCCCCGAAGTAGCCGCCCTGCCAGGTGTAATGGAAGCTGCCATTGTGCCCGATACACCAACTTCCGAATATGCTGCGCCCACTTCCGCACCGGCGGCCTCTGACTCACAACCGCAACCTCAGCCGCAAGCCGTCAACGCAGCCAATGGCCAGCGTTGGATTGACGTGGACCTTTCGCAGCAGCGCGTCTATGCCTATGAAGGCAATACGGTGGTCAACTCGTTCATCGTTTCGACCGGCGTCTGGCAAACGCCCACCGTAACCGGGCAATACCACATCTACGTCAAACTGCTTTCCACCACAATGACCGGCCCCGGCTATTACCTGCCCAACGTCCCTTACACGATGTATTTCTACCAGGGCTATGGCCTGCACGGCACATACTGGCATCACAACTTCGGCACACCGATGAGTCACGGCTGTGTCAACCTCTCCATCCCGGACTCCGAATGGCTGTATAACTTTGCCTCGGTCGGCACGCTGGTCAATGTGCATTATTAGCAATGAAGTGATTAACGAAAAAGAGTATGAGAGATGAACACCCTCAGCCGTGCGCTCTCACGCCGTGATTTTCTTAAACTGGGCGGTTATGGCTTGCTCGGCTTAATGCTGCCCAACCTGCCATTCCAGGCTCCTCCCAACGATCTTCCCTCTGATCAGTTAGGACGCGTCACGTCCAATACCCTGTGGGTCTACGACCAGCCTACATTCAATGGGACGCAGGTCAAAATGTACTGGCGCGACCTGCTCCTGCCCATCAGCAATATCACCATCAACGAAGACCAGCCGGACGCTTATAACCGCGTCTGGTATCAGATCGGCGATGAAGGCTACGCCTACTCAGGCTACATCCAGCCCGTGCGCACCCTGCTCAACCAGCCCAGCACAGACATTCCATCCACGGGCGCGCTGGCCGAGGTCACCGTCCCGTATTCCGACGCGCACGTCCAGCCAAGCGCATCGGCGGATGTGGCCTATCGCATTTACTACGAAACGGTGCACTGGGTCATGTTGGCGGCTCCCAGCCCGGATGACGGGAATACCTGGTACCAGATCCTGGACGACAAATGGGAGAAGCTGTACTACGTTCCTGCTGAACACCTGCGCTTCATTCCCGACGAGGAGCTGGCTCCGCTATCTCCAGATATCCCCGACGAAAACAAACGCATCGAAGTGCGCCTGAATGACCAGATCCTGCTGGCCTACGAAAACGAAAACCCGGTCTTCATCACGCGCGTGTCCAGCGGCGCAGTCCTGCGTGTGGGCACATACTACACCCCGCGCGGCGCGTTCATGACCTACCACAAACGTCCCACCCGCCACATGGCTGCCGGGGACATCACCGCCAGCGGCTTTGACCTGCCGGGCGTGCCCTGGGTGATGTATTTCACCGAGAGCGGCATCTCCCTACATGGCACCTTCTGGCACAACGACTTCGGCCATCCGCACAGCCACGGCTGCGTCAACCTGGCGGTGCAGGCCGCCAAATGGCTCTTCCGCTGGACATCGCCGGTCGTGCCGCCCGCCGAGCAGTTCGCTTACAAACCTGCCGGCACGCAGTTGCTGATCACAGCGTGAACACTTGGGGCAAAGAAGTTGCGTCTCGTCTGCGTTACGCTCCGCTCGACACGACCCTTGCACTGTTAGTCTTTTATTACTCACGTTACGCAAAACGTCCCGAAGGCTCCCGTATTCAAGCTCGCTTTTGGCCCAAACCTTCCCTTACAGGGTGCTTCGCGACGGGACGGTGCGTATGCACTGTTAGCCTTTTATTAATAGTGCGATTAGACTACCCCACAACTCCCTCCGTTCATGATAAAAATACGGCATTATGAAATCCGTCCCGGACCTTTCCCGCCGCGACTTCCTCAAACTGCTCAGCGCCGGTGCGCTGGGACTGGTCGCGTCGGAACTGCGCCTTGACCGCGCCTTCGCGGAAGCGCTTCCCACACAGGGACGCATGACCATCAGCGGCATTCCGTTATATGACGGGCCGTCGTTCAATGGCAAGAAGTTGCGCCTGTTTGGCAAGGATGAAGTCGTCAAGATCACAGGCGAAACGGATGGCGATGAAGGCAACCCCTATAACAAAACCTGGTACGAGATGAACGGTGAGGGCTATACCTATTCCGGCTGGGTGCAGCCTGTGGATACGATTTACCAGAAACCGACCTTTGATGTCCGCGAGGCGGGACAATTGGGAGAGATCACCGTGCCGTACAGTGACACGCGTCTCGACCCCACCATTTTTGCCAAACGCGGCTACCGGTTGTATTACGGCAGCACCCATTGGGTCAAGAAGGTGACCGTGGTGCGCGAGGAAAAGAGCATCTGGTACGAGATCTATGATTCCCTGCTGCACGAATCCTTCTACGTTTCATCGTATGACTTGCGTCTCGTCCCGGATGATGAGCTGACCCCGCTCTCACCTGATATACCCGGCGATCAAAAGGTCATTTACGTAGATTTGGGCACACAATTGGTCACCGCGTACGAAGGGGACAAACTCGTCTTTTCTTCGCGCTGTTCCAGCGGCACCAAAGGGACGCGCACGCCCGACGGAGATTTCCATACGTACCACAAGGGCGCGTCCATGCACATGACCAACCAGGGCGACGAGGTGACGCACATCTACGACCTGCCGGGCGTGCCGTGGTGCACCTTCTTCACAGGCGAAGGCAACGCCTTGCACGGCACCTACTGGCACAACGATTACGGACGTCCGCGCAGCCACGGCTGCGTGAACCTGCCGCCAGAGGCGGCAAAATTCCTTTTCCGCTGGACCCAACCTGTCGTCCCGCCCGATACGAATTATCTTTATTTGCCCGGCGAGGGAACCCTCGTCAAAATAACCAATTCAGTTGGATAGGAGAAACATGCCCCGACAACCTCTATTTGCGGGACTCGTCATAGACGAAAACGGCCATGCGGCAGGAACTGCCATGATCGGCGAAGAACCCTGTTACGTGGTGGACGACGCCGGGTTCCGCCGCCACATCCCATCCGAGCAGGTGGATCGCCAGGTGCTGGCCCAACTGGCAGAGTTGATGAAAGGCAGTGAAGACCTGATCTCCAAGCAAACCGCCAAGATGCTTGGTCAGGATGATATTTTCACCACCGCCATGATCGAACAGCAATTGAAGAATGTGGACAAACAGTTCGACGCCTTGATGCAGGCGGGCATCCCGGAGGAGGGCCGCGCGTACCTGGGCATGCTTGGATTCAAAGTGGTGATCAACATGCACGGGGAGGTGGTGCGTGTGGAACAACCCGCGGCAGAAGGCGGCGATGACGAAGGCGGCGAGTAAGACGAGTCATTGAAATTGCGAGACCGTGTCCAGCAGACACGGTCTTTTTATATCCTCCATGCGCGGTTGTATAATGAATCCATCGCAGCCGAACTGTGTGCAGCCCTTTTTCATCATCCTCACAGACCCATTAAACTCTCATCACAAAGGAACATCATGGAAAAACAGGCCTCCCTTCGCCGCCTGCCGCGCAACATTTGGGCAGTCACGCTGACATCATTCCTTTCTTGACTGCTCATAGTACAACTGCTTGCGAACACATTTGCTCTTTTTACGGCAGGTGGAACACTTTCACCAAGAATACCGCCATCTGTGCACGTGTCACACTATCTTCCGGACAATACAATCCAGCCGCGCACCCACCTGTGATGCCTTCCGCGGCCAATTGCTCGATCCACTTGGCGGCCCAATAGTCTATCGGCACATCCGTAAACGGCGTCCCGGTCGCAGGGGGTGGGTTATACGAGGCTCCATGCTCGGATTTCAACAGGAAGACCGCCATCTGGGCGCGAGTCACATTATTATCCGGGCAGAAATTGCTGCCGCCACAGCCTCCCGTGACCCCTTCGGCAGCCAACTCCTCCGCCCATCTGGCCGCCCAATAATTTGCTGGAACATCCATGAACACCGTACCTGTCGCAGGAGGTGGGCTATACGTATTACCATGGATACCCTTTAACAGGAATACCGCCATCTGGGCACGTGTGACCGTATCGTCCGGGCAATACATCAACGGGCTGGCGGAACAACCACCTGTAATCCCGGCATTGTACAAACGCTCGATCCAGTTTATTGCCCAATAAGTATCCGCTACATCAGCAAAAATAGGACCGGTTTTGACCACGACAATATCGAAAAGACCATTATAAGCATTCAACGGAGCTACACTTTGCGGTCCATTCCACGTGGCCTGGCTATACCCTGTCACGTAGGCATTTCCATCCCCATCTACAGCAATGCCATTAGCAAAGTCATCAGATGCGGAGCCGTAGAAAATATGCCATTGATAGGCGCCGGAATTGTTCAACTGGATCACAACAATATCCGCGCCGCCGCTATAAGCGTTAAACGGGGCCTTGTTCCCCGGCCCATCCCAGGAGCCATCACTATACCCCGTCACATAGACATTCCCTACCCGGCTTAGGGCAATGCCATAACTGTAATCATAATCTGCAGAGCCGTAAAAGGTATGCCACTGATAGGCCCCACCGCCATCCAATTTGAATATGACAACATCCGAACCGCCTGTATACATATTCAGTGGTTCTACATTTCCTGGGCCACTCCAGGCGGCATAACTAAATCCCGTCACATAGGAATTCCCATTCCCATCCACAGCGACACCAGAACCATAGTCATCGCTTGTAGAGCCATAGAAGGTATGCCACTGGTATGCCCCAACATTGTTCAGTTTGAGCACGACTATATCATTAAGACTGTTATAAGCATTCTTCGGTGTAGTATCCCCTGGCCCATTCCAGGAAGCATTACTATATCCCGTCACATAGACATTTCCATTCACATCCACAGCAATACCTGTACCGCTATCATTAGAAGCAGGACTGCCGTAGAAAGTGTGCCATTGGTAGACTCCGACACTGTTCAGCTGGATCACAACGATATCTAGTCCGCCACTATAAGTATTTAATGGTAGTGCGTTCCCTAGCCCGTTCCAGGAGGCAGTGCTATATCCTGTCACGTAGATATTTCCACCACCTACCGCGATGCCAAGCCCACTATCATCGGATGTAGAACCGTAGAAAGTGTGCCATTGGTAGTCGCCTGCGCTGTTCAATTTTATAACAACAATGTCGTAACCACCGCTATATGCGTTCAACGGCAATGTATCTCCCGGCCCATTCCAGGAAGCATTGCTTCTTCCCAGGACGTATACATTGCCATTTTCATCTACCACAATACCCCTGTCGTAATCATCGGAAGCAGAGCCATAAAAGGCGTGCCACTGATATGCGCCGTTTTTATCCATTTTGATCACAACAAAATCACCGCCGCCGCTATACGGATTCTTCGGTGGGATATTCCCCGGCCCATTCCAGGTGGCATGACTTCTCCCCAACACGTACACACTCCCGCTCCCATCCACTGCGATGCCAAAACCGAAATCATTGTCTGCAGAACCGTAGAAAGCGTGCCAAACATAGGCCGGGTCAATCGCTACCGGATATTTCGGGTTGTACATCCCCAATGCAAACCCAACTTCAGACTCGCCATGCTTCTCAAAACGCACGCTGACTTCCTTGCGCTCCCCCCCGACCTCCTGCCACGCCACAGGGGCGTTCTCTGTCATGTACCCACTCTCAAAACTATAATGCAGGATGCCGTTTTCCAATTTCACCGGCACATTGTATTTCAAGCGGATATCGTCAACTTTCGCGCCGGCTGCCATCAAATAGCTGCTCTCCACAATCCCACCCGCCGATGCTGTGTACTGCACATCCACGCCTGGCCAGATATTCTTATACACTACCTTTCCCAGAGATGATGCTGCGCCGTCGGTCACCTCGCTGCCCGCATCTCCCTGCGGTTGAATATAACTCCCACCGATAAAGCTTACCGTCAGGACATGATCCAAGCCGGTCAGATATACCTGCTCAGGTGAAAAGGCCAGTATATGCCCGCCTGCTGCGTACTGCAACAGTTGTGGAGCGTTCGTCATAATATCCAGGGATCGTTGTTGACGTGGATCAATCCTCATTCCCACCGTTCCAGCCAGCACAGACAGGATTAAAAAACGACTCAAGAAGCGAGTGATTTGCTTCTGACGATTAGCTAACATGGGCTTTCTCCTAATAAAACTGCGACACTACGCGTCAGGATTCTTTGACACCACAGTTTGCAAGAATTGTCACACATTGCAGATTTGAAGTCAATTCCCCGTCGAGCGTCTGTAAATCACTTGTAAAGCAAACATATTCCGTGCAAACAGGACTTTCGGCCTCGTTTGTTTTTTCGACTCACGAGTACAATTGCGCCAACATGTTTCAGGAGAAGACCTATGGGCGTCATGCTGCAAACCTTTTATTGGGACTGTCCTCGCCAGGAAGGCAGGGAATTCAAATGGTGGAATGCCATACGCGAGCAGGTACCGGCGCTCGCCGAAGTTGGATTTAGCGCGCTGTGGCTTCCCCCTGTTCACAAAGCTGCCAACCTCAGCGGACCTTCGATGGGTTACGATCCCTACGATTACTACGATCTCGGCGAGTTCGACCAAAAGGGTACCGTCCCCACCTGGTTCGGCGCAAAAGATGAACTGATCGCATTGATCGCCGCGGCGCACCAGAATAAGATGAATGTCATTGCCGATATCATCATCAACCATAATAGCGGTGCGGACGCGCAGGAAGTCAACCCGATCATGGGTCAGTCGCGCTGGACACGCTTCACCCCAAAAAGCGGCAAGTTCCCGCGCAATTGGGAATGTTTCCATCCAAGCTTGTATGAATCATGGGACGAGGGTACCTTTGGCGACATGCCCGATCTTTCCCATCGCAATCCATACGTCTACGCCGAGATCCTCAAGTTGACGCGTTGGCTGATCGAAGAGGTCGGTTTCGACGGGTTCCGCTACGATTTTGTCAAAGGGTATGGAGCCAATACCATCACGGCCATCCAGGAATATCGGTATATGCGCGACGGCAAACCTTTCCAGCCGTATGGCGTGGCAGAGTTTTGGGATAATGCCCGGGCCATCGAAAACTGGGTGGTACTGGCCAACTTCTCCAATTCCAATCCTGTGGACGCTTTCGACTTCCCCTTGCGCGAAATGCTCAAGGCTTTGTGCGATCAATATGGCTTCAGCCTGCACAACCTCGCCACGTGGGAGACCGTGCTCCAGAAACAGCCGCAGACCACCGTTACCTTCGTTGAAAACCACGACCTGCGCGATGAAGGCCGCCCGATCACCAACGATAAACTATTGGCCTACAGTTACATCCTCACCCATGAAGGATATCCCTGCGTTTTCTGGCACGACTACTTCAACTACAACCTGGCCCTGCACGATACCGCCAACGGTATTGACGCGCTGGTTCAGGCTCATGAAAAATACGCCGCTGGCAGGGCACAAATTCTTTACGTTGACGACGACCTGTATATCATGCAGCGCAGCGGTTACGGCGATAAGCCCGGACTCATCTATGTGCTAAACAATCGAGGTGACAACTGGCGCGGCAATTGGGTCACCACACAATGGGCAAACGCATCCTTCCAACCCGTGGCCTGGTGGGGCAAAAACGAACTTTCGCGCCCCGACGATCAATCCACCGGCCCCGACGGGCGCGGACAGTTCTATGCGCCGGCGCGCGGCTTTGCAGTTTACGCATTGAAATAACAATATGAGCAGCGAACCGAAAGATATCCACGAACGATTGTGCAGCCTGCTGGACGAACAGGGCGCAACCTATCGCGTCGTCGAACATGAGCCGGAGGGCCGCACAGAATTGATCGCCAAAATACGCGGCAACAAGCTGGAACAGGCCATCAAGTCCATGCTGGTGCAAGTGCGGTTGAGCAGGCAGGAAAACCGTTACTGCCTCGTCAACGTGCCCGGCCATTGCCGCGTGGACTTGGATGCCGTTAAAACCTTCTTCAACGCCGATAGTGCCGCCTTTGCCTCGCGTGAAAAAGCCGAAACATTGACGGATTGTGTCATCGGCTCGATCCCGCCCTTTTCATTCAACGACCAACTCCAACTCCTGGCCGACCCGTTGATCTTCGAGAATGAAGAAGTCGTCTTCAACGCGGGCCGCCTCGACCGCTCCATCTTCATGAAATCCGCCGATTATCTACGTGTCGCGCGTCCCCGGCTGGAAAAGATCGCGCTGCGTACACAAGTTTAATTCTTTGGCTTGATGGAATACAGTTCCAGGAAAAAGAAAGCGAACGACAGGAGGAAGTTCGTGCCCATTTCATGGGAGGCATGATCGTTCTGAAAACCGGAAAGAACGAATCGCAGTCCACCGTGGGCAGCCAGCAGGACCGCCACAAAACCCAACACCCCAAAAATTTGCGCACCTCTGATCCCTGACCTGAGCGCCATAATCGTATTGACAACAGATAAGATTACAACCCAGCCTCCAAAGCCGGCATGGAGCAAAGCGACCACCCCAACCTGATCGAGCGCACTACGGAAGCCAATGATCGAAAAACTGAATGGGGAAATCGAAGGCGGGTCGGCCATGATCGTGGCCATTCCCAATTCGTATTGCAGGAAGAGCATCGCCAGCATGACCACTGCCATGATGCGTAATGGCTTTAATTGATTCGACATTCATTGCACATTTGTGCTAAGATTGGCGAAAATTCCGGAGGCCACTGTGAACCTGACCTTATCCGCCCGCCCGCCTTTCAACTTTCTCTCGGTCGTCAACTCGCACGGCTGGGTGCAGCTTGCACCCTTCCGCTTTGACGAAGCCAGCCGAATCCTTTTTTACACCGACCACCTTGCCAATGGGCGCGTCATCGAATATCAAATCGGCGAAAATACACAAGGGGTAAAAGTTCAAGTCACTGGCAAATTGAGCAAAGCCGAACAGGTCGAGGTCGCTGAAAAAGTCACGTGGATGTTCGGCCTCGACATGAACTTCTCTGCCTTTTACGCCGCTTCACGCGGGGAACCAAAGCTGGTCCAGACCAGGAAACTGGCGCGCGGCCGCATGCTTCGCTCCCCAACCCTATTCGAGGACGTGGTCAAAACCATCCTGACAACCAATACACTATGGGGCGCGACCAAGCGCATGAACCTGAACCTGATCAAGCAATACGGCCCATCCCTGCCAGGGGAAACGGAACAACGCGCCTTCCCAGGACCGGCCTCCATAGCGGGATCCAGCCCCGAGGTCCTGAGAGAGGCGGTGCGGGTCGGTTACCGTGCCCCCGCCATCCACGATCTCGCCGTCCAAGTTGCATCGGGCGAATTCGATCTGGAGTCCCTCAAGACCAGTACCTTGCCCACCCCGGAACTGCGCAAAGAGTTGATGAAGATCAAGGGCGTCGGGCCGTATGCGGCGGCAAACCTGCTGTTGATCCTGGGACGCTCCGACTTCATCCCGATTGATTCATGGGCGTTGAAGTTGGTCTCATACGAATGGTACGAAGGGGAACCTGTAACGCCCGCCCAGGTGGAGGCGGCCTTCGAAAAATGGGGTGACTTCAAAGGGCTGGCCTTTTGGTTTTGGGATTGGGATTTGAAATACAACGGAGACTGAATGTACGAAAAGGGGATACAGGGACGCAGGATTCCATGTAACAATGTTGAAGAAGAATCTAGGAGTAAAGAACATGAACCGCAAACTTTTAACTTTGTTGCTTGTATTTGGTCTCTTGGGCCTAACTGAAAGCGCCCACGCATCTCCCGCCACAATCACCTCAAAAATTCCTGCCCAATCCCTGGTCGACTCTCCGCCTGTGCTGGGATTTACAGCCATCGCCAGCGGCTTGTCTTCGCCGGTTGCCATTACCAATGCCGGGGATGGTTCCGGGCGGCTGTTCATCACGCTTCAGGGCGGGCAGATCGTGATCTACGATGGGGCGCAAATCCTGCCCACGCCCTTCCTCGATATTTCCTCGCTGGTTGATTATGGCGGGGAGCGGGGGTTATTGAGTGCAGCCTTTCATCCCCACTACGCCAGCAACGGAACCTTTTACGTGGATTATACGCGTGCTTCCGATGGGGCCATCGTGATCGCGCGGTACCATGTTTCGGCTGATCCAAACATCGCAGATCCAAATTCCGCGGCGATCCTGCTGGTCATCCCACATCCATCGGCTGCCAATCATAACGGCGGCCAGCTTCAATTTGGGCCGGACGGTTACCTGTACATCGGGAACGGCGATGGCGGTACGGGCGGCAGCAATGCACAGAATGGCACCTCCCTGCTGGGAAAGATCCTGCGCATTGACGTTGACAGCGGCTCGCCGTATGCCATTCCATCCAACAATCCCTTTGTATCCGATCCGACGGTTGCCGATGAGGTCTGGGCGCTTGGCTTACGCAATCCCTGGCGCTTCTCGTTCGACCGACTAACCAGCGACCTGTTGATCGGCGACGTCGGACAGAACACATGGGAGGAGATTGATTTCCAATCCGCCTCAAGTTTGGGCGGCCAAAATTACGGCTGGCCCTGTTACGAGGGCAACCATCCCTATTCAAACTCCACCAGTTGCGTCAAAGGTATCCTGACTTATCCAATCCTTGAATACAACCACGGCGCGTCAGATAGCAATGGTTGCGCAGTGATAGGCGGTTATCGTTATCGGGGCAGCGATTACCCAGCGCTGTATGGCGTGTATCTATACAGCGACGTTTGCAGCGGCAAAATCTGGGGCGCTGCGCCCAATAGCGATGGCAGTTGGACAAGCGTCGAACTGGTGGACACAAATTACTCGGTTACAGCCTTCGGCCAGGACGAACGAGGCGAACTTTACTTGACCGATTATTATGCCGGTACCATCTACAAAATCTCTGCCTCCGGTTTCGCGGACGTACCTCCCTCCTACTGGGCTTGGTCATGGATCGAAAGATTATATCTCGATGGCATCACCGCTGGTTGTGCTACGAATCCGCTGCGCTATTGCCCCGCTGACCCAGTCACGCGCGATCAAATGGCAGTCTTTCTCCTGCGATCCCTGCACGGAAGCAGCTACTCTCCGCCCGCGGCGACGGGAGTCTTTGCCGATGTGCCCGCCAACTACTGGGCGGCCGCCTGGATCGAAGAACTTTATGCAGAAGGCATCACGGCCGGTTGCAGCACATCCCCGCTTCTTTATTGTCCGGGCGAACCGGTCACCCGCGACCAGATGGCTGTCTTTCTCCTGCGCGCCGCGCACGGGACCGGTTTCACCCCACCCGCGGCCACCGGTATTTTTACGGATGTCCCTGCTACGTATTGGGCAGCCAATTGGATCGAGGAACTTTACGCCGAAGCCGTCACAGGCGGATGCAATGCCAGCCCCCTGCAATATTGCCCCACTGCCCCGGTCACGCGCGACCAGATGGCTGTTTTCCTGATCAAAATGTTTTCCCTGCCCTGACAGGTTTACCGTTAAACGCCCTGCGGACGACACTCTCGTCCGCAGGGATCAATCCACACCGGCCATGGGGCCTTCGGACTCGGCCCCAAGATCTTCCTCATAGCCTACCGCTTCTTCCCCCTCAACAGCCTCCTCACCCTCTGCTTCAGGAAGCTCGACTTCCGGCTCCTCGACTTCAGGATATTCGGATTCTTCCTCCTCGGCCTTCTCGCCGCCTTCCTCAGACTCGCCTCCCTCCGCTTCCGATTCTTTTTCTTCCGCTTCTGTCTCCTCTTCAGAATCCTCAGATTCTGTTCCCTCTTCCTCCTCAGGCTCTTCAGATTCCTCGGTTTCCTCTTTCTCTTCCTCTTTTTCAGGCTCTTCCTCCTCTTCGGATTCTTCCTTCTCTTCCTTCTCGTCTTCTTCCTCAGATTCTTCTTTGTCTTCAGACTCTTCCCTTTCGTCTTCTTTCTCTTCTTCTTCTTCTGACTCTTCCTCCGGTTCTTCCTTTTCTTCCGGTTCTTCTTCTGTTTCTTCTTCGTCTTCTCCACCCTCTTCTTCCTCTTCACCCTCACCTTCTTCGGACTCCTCTGCCTCCGCCTCGCCCTCTTCGGGTTGTTCCTCGCCTTTCTCCTCTTTTTTCTCGGAAGAATGCTCCTCTCCCTCAACAGGCTCGGACAATTCCACCTCATCCGAACCTGCCCCAGAGACGCGTCCATGCCAGGCGCCGATCACATGTTCATATACATCCGGCATCTGGGAGTGCAGGGATTCCATCAGTTCCGCGTAGCTGGCATAATCCCCAGGGTCGTTCGCGCCAGCTCCCAGTTCAGAATGAATCGAGTTCAACAACGCGTAAGCCTGGTCAGCGGTCAGGTCACGCGCATCGAGCATGGACTGAAAGAGCGTCATCTTATCTGACGCGCTGGCCTGCTGGAATAGATCATGGTAATTAGGCAACGACATGGGATTCTCTCGCCGGGCAAAACCCGGCAAAATCAGGTGAAAAAAGTATAATCCAAGTGTATTAAAGTCGCCTGATTTTTGACTCCCACTTTTGTACTTCCTGAGCCAGGATTTGAACTGACAGATTTTCATCCCATCCATTTTTTCGACAGCGCCATCGAGGTGAATTTCGCTGTCTCACCAGTACGCGAGAAAACGCCCGATTGCCCGAACAGTTTCATCTGGGAAGGGCAAACCTACCGCGTCATTGAAATGTTATCCTCCTGGAACGACTTTACTCGCCGCGGCCGGGCGGCGCGCAACATGCGTCCCAGCCACGCGGAGGTCGCGGCAGGCCGCGGATCGTTGGGTGTGGGGCGTTTTTACTTTCGAGTCCGGGTGGAATCGGACCGGGTTTTCGATATCTACTATGACCGCGCTCCCCAGGACGCGGATCGCCGCAAAGGCCAGTGGTTTTTATATCGGGAATTAAAGGAGAGTGATCGTGTTTGAACATCGTCATGAACCCTTGGCGCCAAGAACAGAATTCTACCGAAGGATGGCTGCCTACTCAGGCGTATCCATCGGGATCATCGCGGTATCGCTGGGAATCGGCATCCTTGGGTACCACTACTTCGAGGGCCTGTCATGGATCGATTCGCTGGTCAATGCATCCATGTTGTTGGGCGGCATGGGCCCGGTCAATCCATTGCACACTGTTGCAGGAAAATTATTTGCATCTTTCTATGCCTTGTTCTCCGGCATGATCCTGCTGGTGGCAGTCGGTGTGTTGATCGCGCCGATTTTCCATCGCTTCCAGATC
>JAKANW010000550.1 GCA_021823555.1 Chloroflexota bacterium | reverse complement strand
CAGCCTCCAACACGACATTTAAATGCTGCTGGAGACTATACGCCCATAGTGGGCCGGTCGTCAGTCGGTTGCTTACGATCAGCACCTTTGGAGAAAGTTCCAACTTTTGCAAAGTTTCCACTCCTTGTAAATGAACCTACCTTTGCAAAAATGATTATAGCATCCTATTTTTTAAACAGACGATTCCTGTTATGGTTGCGCAACGCAAGCCTAACTCGCTCCGGACCTCGGGCCGGCTTGTTCCTCCACCACCAGGGAGGCCGGCCTATCCATCTCTTTTTTCTTAACTTCCTGTAAGTTGCTCCACCTTGACAGTGCAATCGTTCGCGGGTAAAAACATACCGACCAGTCGGTTTATATTTTCCGCCGGAGAAAACACATGCAACAACGCAGCGAAGAAACCCGGGCGCGCATTCTCGAAGCCGCCGTCAAACAATTTTCCATCCGCGGCTACAACAAAGCCAGCGTGGACAATATTTGTGAGCAGGCCGGAGTCAGTAAGGGCGCCTTCTACCATCATTTCGAAACCAAGCAAGACTTGTTCCTGGCCCTGCTGGATGGCTGGTTAAGCACAATTGATCAGGCTGTGGAAACCTCGCGGACGCAAACCGTCCCTGAAACCTTCCGACAAATGATCGACGCATTCCCCTACCTCTTCCAAAGCGCAGGCGACAACCTGCCAATGTTCATGGAATTTTGGTTGCAGGCCAGCCGTGACGAAACAATCTGGCAGGCAAGTGTTGCTCCCTACCGCCGCTATCACGAGTATTTTGTTTCGCTCATCAAAAAGGGCGTTGCCGAAGGTTCGCTCGTGGAAGTGAATCCCGATCTCGCCGCGCGGCTGATCGTCTCAATGGCGATGGGCCTGCTGCTGCAAAGCCTGCTCGATCCCGAAGGGGCAAATTGGGAAAAAGTGGCGCGCGACAGCACGAACCTGCTGGTCGCAAGTTTTCTGAAAAAGTGAGGTGTACGCATGTGGTTGGTAACAGGCGCAACCGGGCACATCGGCAACGTGCTCGTGCGCAAACTTTTGGAGCGCGGTGAAAAGGTCCGGGCGTTGATTCCGCACGGAGAAAGCCGCGAGCCGCTCAAAGGTCTGGACGTGGAAGCGGTGGAGGGCGATGTTCTTAACCTGGATTCAATCTTTGAGGCGCTGCGCGGCATCCGCGGCATCTTCCACCTGGCGGGCATCATCTCGATCATGCCGGGACCGAATCCGTTCGTGCGACGCGTAAACGTGGATGGCACCAAAAACATCCTGGACGCCGCGCTCGAAACGGGCGTGGAAAAGGTGGTTTACACCAGTTCGATCCACGCCATCCAGCGCGTGGATGAAACCGCGGGTGTGATTGACGAAACCGTGCCCTACGACATGGACAATCCCTACGGCGCGTACGACCGCTCGAAAGCGGAGGCCACGCTCGAAGTGTTGAAATCGACTCGCGCCGGACTGGATGCGGTGGTGGCCTGCCCCACCGGCGTGATCGGCCCGCATGACTACCGCGGCTCGATGATGGGCGCGGTCATCCACGACGCGGCCGCGGCCAAGCCCTCGCTCTACGTGGACGGCGCGTACGACTTCGTGGACGTGCGCGACGTGGCCGACGGCCTCATCGCCGCGGCAGAGAAAGGCAAATCTGGTGAGAGTTACATCTTATCGGGCAACAAAATTTCGGTGCGCTACCTGCTCGAAACCGTGCGCGAAATTACCGGACGCGGATTCTTTCAATTGAGGATTCCCTTCGACCTGGCGAAATTCGTCGCGCTGTTCACGCCCATGTATTACCAGCTCGCCCACGCCACGCCGCGCTTCACGCCCTATTCGCTGGAAGTGTTGCGCAGTAACTCCAACATCAGCCACGCCAAAGCCACGCGCGAGCTGGGCTATCGGCCGCGTTCGATCTACGAATCCATTTCCGATACAGTGAAGTGGTTCTTGGAAAAGAAAAATTCTTAAACACAAAGGAACACCACGGCGACGAAGGTTTGTTAAGTGCTGCAACGTGGATTTTTCTTTTCGACCATCGTTCAAGCTGGTGGCCGAAAGCCAGCCGGCTCACTCCTCCCTTGACACACTTCGTTGCTTTTGTGTGCCTTCGTGTTAAAAAAAGAATTGCCAAAATCAAAGGAGACACTCAATGAAAATCGTTACCGACTGCGCCGCGGACATACCCGCCGAGGAACTGGAAAAACTCGGCATCATTCAAGCGCCGCTCTTTATCCAATTTCCAGAAGGCGAAGTGAATTCCGCCGACATCACCGCCGACGAGTTCTATAACCGGCTGGAAGCCATGCGTCCCGCCATCCCAACGACAGCCATGCCATCCACCGGTTTGTTCGCCGAGTTGTATCGCAAACTGGCGCAGGCAGAGAAGAACATCCTGTCCATCCACATTTCCTCCGGGCTGAGCGGAACAATCAACGCGGCGCGTCAGGGCGGCGAACAGGCCCAGCCCGAAGCCAATGTCAATTTTTGGGATACGATGACTTTATCGGGCGGTGAACGCTTCCAAGTAATGGCTGCCGCACTGGCATCGAAAGCCGGCTGGGCAATGGACGCCATCAAGGAACGACTTGGCAAGATCCGCGAAAAGACCGAGGTGATCTACACCCTCGACACGCTCGAATATCTCGCCCGCGGCGGCCGCATTGGACGCGTGCAGGCCATTGCCGGGTCATTACTCCACCTCAAGCCGGTCATCCGTGTAGATACAGACGGCAAGTACAGCACCGTCACCACCGGGCGCACACTTAGCAAAACCATGAACGCTATCGTGGAGCATCTCTACGAAAGGTACGCGCACACGCCCGTGTGGGTCACCGTGTTGCACGGACGTTTTTCCGAAAAGGCCGGGGTGCTGGCTAGCGAATTGAAGGAAAAGCTCAACGTCACCAAACTGGAAGTGATGCGCATCTCGCCGGTGCTGGGTGTGCATACCGGGCCGGGCATTGTTGGCGCGGCGGTGGTGCCGATGGAATTGATGGACGATTTGGCGAAATGAGGTCGCACTTCTTTCTTCTTTCCTCTTTCGTTGAGAGGAAAGAAGAAAGAGGAAAGAATATGCACTTGCAATATGAAACTGCGCTGGTGACGGGGGCGTCGAGCGGAATTGGGGCGGCGACCGCGCGTCAATTGGCAAAAGCAGGTTTGCGTGTGACGCTCGTGGCGCGGCGGGCGGAACGACTGATCGGATTACAAGCCGAGATCACGTCCGCGGGAAACCAGGCTCAAATCATCGCCGCCGATTTGGGCTCCGAAAAAGAACGCGAACGCGTCTTTGTTCAGGCCGGCGCAGCGGACGTGCTGGTCAACAGCGCCGGCTTCGGTTGGTACGGATATTTCAATGAGATGTCGTGGGCAACGGTGCGCGAGATGGTGCAGGTCAACATCGAGGCGGCCGCGCACCTCTGGAACCCGGCGCTCGAAATCGAGCGCCCCAAGTTCGACGCCAAATTCCTCCACCAGCAATTGGCGAAAGTCCGACTTCACCTCG
>JAKANW010000549.1:805-3494 GCA_021823555.1 Chloroflexota bacterium | reverse complement strand
ACAAAGTGGGTTGACATCACGAACGCGGCCGCGAAGGTGCACGCGTTTACCGTCTGCTACTTCGGCTCGGAGGAGTTCCTGCCCGAGACGCCGTTTGTGCTGGCGCTGATCGAGTTCGAGGGCGTGAACACTCTGCTGTTGACGCGCCTGATGGGCGTTGACCCGCAGACTCCGTCGCTGGATTGGATTGGGATGGAAGTGAGACCGAAGTTCTTGCGCAATTCGAAGTTGAAGCCGACGGATGTTTACTTCGTGCCGAAGAGTGAGTAGTGGGGGATAGGTAGTGGATAGAAAAAAGGACTCGGCGGTTGGCTGAGTCCATTTTTATTCCCGATTTCCATGTCGTTGCGAGGGCGAAGCCCGAAGCAATCTCCTGATAGCAGGCATATCTTCATGGCGAGGAGATTGCTTCGCCACTTCGTGGCTCGCAACGACATTTGTTATTTTAGGTTTTCTAAAAACCGTTCCGCTTCCTCATACGCCACCTTGTAATAATATGGCGGACCATCGCACGTGGCGAGTTTCAGTGCGGTCTCGGCATATTCCTTGTCATACTTGTTTCCCTTTTGTGACAGTGATGTCCTTGCTTTATTTATGTTTTGCTCAAATACACCTTTACCGCTTCCATGAATTCCGCCGCCCATTGAAAGGATTCCGAAGCCTCCGCGTCTGTCACCCTTTCACCTTCCTCCCCATAATGCCCAGTTTGGCGGAGTTTTTGCGCTTGAATGATGTAGCGATGAAATTTCGGATCAAGCAAACCCTTCTTGGCAAACTCTTTTCCAAAGGCGGCAACGACCGCTGAGTGTTTCGAGAAGGTCAAGCCTTTTGTTAACAACATCGCCTCTGCCAGATAGAAAATCGTGTAGTACGTTTGCGCGGCGGAAAAGCGCGGATGACCCATATCAATCAATTTCTTTGCAACCTCATGGCTTTCATCTGCCAGATTCAATAAATGCTCGATTTCAGGCGTTATCATACTGGCACGCCCTCCTTTCGTACGTTGATATAAAGCGGCATCCCACTTTCAATGTATTTTCGTTCGGAGACAAGTTTGGTGGAGATAAGCACATCGTATTCGAGAGACAGGTCGGCAACGAACTTCGATGATCGCTTGTCCGTCTTCCAATAATCGAACTCTCCCTTCAACACAATCATCACGTCAATATCCGAATCGGGCAGTTTCCCCTCGCCGCGCGCGAACGAGCCGAAGAGGATCACGGCTTTCAACTGGTCGCCATAGATCTCGGTCAGTCCCTTTTTTAGTTCGCGCAGGATTTTTTTGATGTTTGTGGGCATGGCGTATTCCTGCCTTTATCTTACCGTTTTTTCCCGCAGAGTGCAACTCGTTTGAATCGCCGACCCGCTGACTCGCTGATTCGCCGATTCGCTGAATCGCCTCTCCTTGTGATAATATTTCCCGCATGGACTTCTCCCCCATCACCCCCGACCTGTTCATTGGCACCACCCCCGCCGTGGAGGATTATTCGCGCCTGCGCGAGCTGGGCGTGCGGCTGGTCATCAACATGCGCTGGGAATATCGTCCGCGCCCCGACCCGCATCCCGAACCGCTGACCTTCCTCTGGCTGCGGACAATTGACAGTCCCTTCTTCCCCATCCCGATCCAAAAGTTGATGCGCGGTGCGCAGGTTGCGCTGGAGACCCTCCGCTCTGGCGGCAAGGTCTACACCCATTGCGCGGGCGGGCGTCACCGCGGCGTGGCCATGGGCGCGGCAGTGCTGATCGCCCAGGGACTGGCAGCCGAACAGGCCATGCAGTTGATCGATTCCCGTCGCCCGGTCGCCGATCCGTATGCTTTCTACATCCGCCCGCGCATCCTGAAATTCGCGCAGCAATGGCAGGGAGCGATATAGATAGTTACCCAGGTCAATGAAGCGGGTTAAAATATGTGCTTCTGAGTGGAGTGTCTTTTTTTTACAGTTATAAGGAGACAAGCACATGGGCATGATCCAGTCTGCGCCGCAAATGGACAAGGCCATTCATTCCTGGCTGAGACCTATTAAACTGATCTTTGTACCCGGGTTGACCACGCCTCTGCTGGAAAGGGTGGCGGATACATTGCTGGATCGGTTTCGTTTCCACGGACATAATGTCCAGGAGACGCCTGACGATTCGACCGACATCCTGTTGACCAGCGCGCCATTCAACCAGCCGCTGAACTGGCGGGAAGCCAATCTGTTCACCGCCCGCCGCCGCTTTGGTCTCCAACACACGCCCACCATTGTGACCATGATCCAGGTCGAGCCGGAACAGTTGGAGTCCGCCCTGGAACATTTCAGGCAGGCGCTGGCCAAGCCCGACCCCGACCTGAAGGATTTTGAAATCCCCGGCCTGGCCCCGGATGCTTATCGGACCTTGATCGAACAGGGCCAACGCGGAGGGCCGCTCCTTGCCCTGGAGCGTGTCTTGCAGGCGCAGTCGAAAAGCATCCGCATCATTCTGGTGGTCGGCAAGGATCATCCGCTTTACGCGTACCACTTCGACCTGGTGGGGGCTTACCCGCGCAGCGATGGCGCGGATGCAGAACGCTTCTATGATGATATCGTTTTCCGAGTGGCCACGGTTGCCAGCACCCACGAGATCACCAACCATCAGGTGATGGACGAGATCGTCCCCCGTTTGCAATGGGAGGGTCTGACCACGCCGCAGGCGATGCGCCTGGCCGGGC
>JAKANW010000549.1:0-795 GCA_021823555.1 Chloroflexota bacterium | reverse complement strand
GGCAAGCGCGGTTTCTTTACCGAGATGGTCCTGGTGGAACGCCTGGTGCATGTTCCCGCCATCAGTGACGCGGTCGCCAGCCAGTACAGCGAAGGCTGCTTTGCCACGTGGGATCCCCGCCTGCAAGCCCTGATCGCGACCGTGACCGGCAGTTCCCGTCCTGTGGACAAAACCAATATCACTGAGGATGATCTGGCGGTGATCGTGCGCGCCCGCCCGGACGGTCAAGGCGCTGTGGTGCGTCACGTGGAGGGCAAACGCAACGACCCGCCCTCCTCGGAAGCGGTCGAGATGATTGACATGGACTCGCTCCTGCCGCGCATTCGCCTGGGAAGTGGATGGGATGTGCAGGCCGAGGTACCGGTTGCCCGCTCCAAGCTGCATGGGCATCGCGGCATCGCCGCCTTCGATCCCAAAAAGGTTGAATTCGCCCCGCTCGACCCAGCCTATTATTGCTACCCCGTCTCCTGCGCCACCGAGGCGCAGGCGCATGGCATCAAGTCAGCCTTCTCACGCGCCCAAAGTTTGCAGAAACCGAACGATCCGCGCCAGGTGGTTTTCACCGTCCTGCCGGGGCACGGCGCCGTGATCGTGGAGAAATGGTCACCCGGCAAGACGCCCTTCCAGGCCATCTGGGAAGCAATGGATGCCGGTCAGTTGCAGGTCACCCCGCGCGTGCCGCAAGGCCCGATGGCCTATGTGGCCGCCGAAGACGGGCGGATGATATTACAAATGGATGAGTGATTGCTGTCCAGGTTTCGCGTTGAGCGGAGGCCTGAGAGTTCATCAAAGGCC
>JAKANW010000548.1 GCA_021823555.1 Chloroflexota bacterium | reverse complement strand
CGGCTGTCCACCCACAGGGGCAACTTCATCCCCCACCGGGCTGTCCAGCACGTCTCCCAGATGCGCGGCGGGATCGGTGGTCAGGAGCAGGGTTTTGAATCCATGCCGTGCCAGCCAAACCGCCGTAATGCACGAGGCGACTGTCTTGCCAACGCCGCCTTTGCCAGCGAAGAAAACCGTCCGCCGATGAGCGTTCGGAGAAAGCCGTGCCCGCACATCGTCGAGGGATGAGGGAATGCCATCGAAGAAAATTTTCCCCACCCGACGCAGTTTCCTCGCGCCTTTGATTTCATCCGCCAGCAGAGTCATGCGCTGTTTGGGGAAGTCGAACTCGCGCTCGATTTGCTCCAGGTAGCGCGCCTGCATTTCTGCACGCGCGGCGAAGAGCGGATTCAGCGCGCCATCGGGCGGGATGATACCGTTGACAATCAGGCAATAATTTTGAATCTCAAGTTTGCTCAATTCGTCAATTGCGCGGCGGGTCTCCTTGATGGAAATCGCCTCGGGATGAAGAACAAAAACGAAACTGGTTTGCTCGGACTGCCGCATGGCGGCGAGGGCCCGCTCGTACTTGTGCTTCACATCCTGGATTGCCGCCGCAGGCCCGAGGCAGGTTTGCCCGCTGCCCGCGCTCGCCGCGTCAATGGACTGGCTCCACTCGGCGGGCAATTCCAACAGGCGGATGGTGTGACCCGTCGGTGCTGTATCGAAGATGACTACATCGAAAGTTGTGCCATTATCAGATGGCACATCCAGAAAGTCAGTGAAGCGGTCGAAGGCGGCGACCTCCGCTGTGCATGGACCGCTCATCTGCTCCTCCATGACCTGCACAATCTGTGGAGGGAAGGCAGCGCGGATGGGGGCCATGGCGCGGTCAATATATTCCCGTGTGGCTTTATCAGGGTCTATCTCCATCGCAGATAGATTGGGGACGCCCGCAATCGGCGTGACGTGATGTCCGATTTCCTGCTCGAAGACATCTGCCAGATTGGAGGCGGGGTCGGTGGTAACGATCAGTGTGCGCTTGCCTTCATCGGCATAACGTACCGCGTGCGCACAAGCCATACTGGTCTTGCCCACGCCGCCTTTGCCAGAGAAGAAGATGAATTGGGCCACTTTTTTTTCCTTGTTTTGTAGCGCGAGATTCATCTCGCCACTTGATACTAATGCGACATGAACCCCCATTCGGGGACGATGTGTCGCGGCACTATCTAAGCGCGGCTTTGACCTCATCCGCACTCGGATAGGCGCCGACCTTGATCACTTTGCCGCGTACGACAATGATGGGCAACGCTTCCATTTGTTTTTCACGTACCAGTTTCATCACCTCGGCGTTGCCCAGAAAGGCGTTGGGGTGGCTGGTCATCTGGTAGCGTTCAACACGCAGGTTGTCACGTTGCAGAGCCAAAATCATTTCATTTACATCCAGCAAGGTTTGGTCAAGGGTCGGTCCGCATAAGCCTGTGGGACAGCACATCGGTGGATCGAAGAATTCCACATCTACCGGAGCAACCGAGGTAGGCAGGGTGTTAAGCAGGGGAATGACATTACTCATAATATTTCAATCTCCGTTGGAGGATTTGGGTAAAAAAATTACTTTTCAGAGACGTTCATGTCAGGCGCGCCGACCAGAGCCTGCGGACCGCAGGTCAGGCGGCGCGGCTGGATACGCTCCGGGTTGAAGAAGGCACCAAAGGCAGAATTCAATTCATCCAGCGCGGCGCGGTTGACCGAGTAATATACCCAGCGCGAATCCAGTGGATCGCGCTCAGCGTTCACCAGGCCAACCTCGCGCAGTACGCTCAGGTGATGCGAAATCAGATTGGGCGCCATGCCCAATTCGTCGCCCAGTTCGCAGTTGCACTGCACGCCCTGAATGATCAGATTGAGCAACAGCAGGCGTTTGGGTTCAGAAAGCGCCTTAAGCCAGCGCGATAGGTTTTGCAGATTGACTTGCGGCGGGCGGAGTTTTTCCTGGGGTTTGGAATAGTTCAACATACGTTGAATTATATTCAAAATGGGCATGTCGTCAAGGATGTATGTCATTTGACCGGGATGACTTTAGTTCGAGACATGCACACGAGAACTATAATGGGCCGCATGTGGATCATTTTTGCTCTCGGCGCGGCGCTTCTGGCCTCATTCAATCCCATCATTAGTAAACGCCTGCTGGCCGATACCGAGGTTTCGGTGGTCGCTTGGGCCGGGCAGGCTTTTGGCTGCCATTGTTGGCGCTCAATCTCATCCTGTTCTTTGGTCCCTTCCCGCGCGTGGATGGCTGGTTCTTTATTGGTATTCTCAGTAGATCACGAAAGGGCAAGAGATGGATGGCGAAAAATGACATCCGCCAAGCCGAACAATTTTTCGACAGCATGAGCGATCATGCGTACCAGGCGACGTAAAGTTAGCCAGTGTTTAGAAACAGGCACAACCGGATTTTTCAGGCAAATCGCAATCTGCTGACGATTGGCGATGTACAAGTTGAAGATCACGAATGCCAGGCCAACCAACAATAAGAGGATGACAGGATTTCGAGAGGTCGTATGAGTGCGAACTTGATTCACACCGCACCTGCGGTGGGTGCAGATGTCTGACGATAACTGGCTTCGATCCCAAATCGTTGATGATACATCTCGAAGACCTGGTGCGGCTCAATGGACTTGGGCAATCGCCCAACTGCATAAGCAAACCAACGTGCGCCCTTCCGTTGGTAACGTCCCTTGGAGTATTTTTTCACGACTACGGCAGCCACTTCCCATTCGCCATGTTTCGGACTGTGGAAGGTATAGGTAGTTTTGCCGCTGGCGGAGGCCTCAAACAACTTTCGCACACCGCCCGATTTTCCACGCACGGGGATTGGAAGGATGAACCTGATTTTTCGCCGCTCGAGTGTCTTGAGAACGGGCACGGAGCAGAATCCTCTGTCCAAATAGGCGCAGCGAATGGAGATTCCCATAGATTTTAGCCGAGTGAGGAGCCAAGCAACAATGGTTTCCATACTTTCGCCTTTTTCCACAAAGCGCAACGCCAAGACATAGCGTTGATGGTCGTGCACAATCGAGGCTGTGGCGTATCCATGAAAATGAGTGGTTCCTGATTTTGCCTCGCCGCGTACGATTTCTTTTTCGTCTTCATAGCATTCGCCGCGATAAGGAATCAGCGTCAAGTCTATCGCGATGTAGTAGGAGCGTTTTCCTTTCTTGACAAACTGCGGTGTTTGGGCGCGCAAGATTCGATTGAGGGCGCATTGTAAAATTGCACGCTCCGGCAAGGCTTGTGCCAGCACTTCACGCAAGCGATTCGCGGACGGCGCTCCTTTCAACTCATGGCACGCTGCATCGGTGCTGATCCGATGGGCGCTGGCGTAGCCTAACACAGCCAGGATGTCTTCCGCGGTAATGTGCGTGTTCTGCAAGTCCAACGGCAAGTACGGACGCATGACTGCAATCAACGCATTCAGGACTTGTTGAGATCGCAGGATTCGGTTATTTTTAA
>JAKANW010000547.1 GCA_021823555.1 Chloroflexota bacterium | reverse complement strand
GCAAGAAATTATTTATCTCAATTGCTCTGACCGGATTGATTTTTATCGCAGAGTTTGGCGGCGGATTGTGGACGGGCAGTCTGGCGCTGCTGTCCGATTCGGCGCACGTGTTTATGGATGCGTTCGCCCTGGGGCTGAGCTACCTGGCTATTCGCGCTGCTGCACTCCCCGCCAACGACCGGCACACCTATGGATACCATCGTATGCAGGTCCTGGCTGCACTGGCCAATGGTGCAACGCTGCTGTTCATTTCGTTTGAGATTCTCAAAGAAGCCATCAACCGTTTCCAAAATCCTGAACCGATCGTGGCCGGCCCGATGTTGATCATTGCCGTCATCGGTCTGGTCGTGAATGTCATCGTAGCCCTGGTACTGCGCGAGCATGACCATGATGACTTGAACACCCGGGCCGCATTCTTACACGTGCTGGGCGATGCGCTGGCATCGGTGGGTGTCATTGGTGCAGGTATCGCGATTCTCCTGACCGGCCAGCAATGGATCGATCCCCTGGTGAGTGTATTGATCAGTGTACTGATCCTGGTCAGTTCCGGACGCCTGCTGAAAGAAACGGTTCATATTCTGGCGGAAGGCATGCCGGAGGGCATGACGGCTTCCACTGTAGCTGAGACAATAAAATCGGTATCAGGGGTGGCAGAAGTTCATGACCTGCATATCTGGACGGTCAGCCCAGGCTATGTCGCTTTGAGCGCGCACGTGACCTTGGAAGACCAGACCCTCAGCCAAACTGAACGCATCATGCTTGAGTTGAAACAGATCCTGGATCAGAAATATGAGATTGAACATACAACCATCCAATTTGAATGCACTAATTGTGGTCAGGGGACGGTAGCGTGTGTTCAGGACCAGTTATCGCAAAATGGTGAGAATAATGAAACCCGTAATTAACAAACGCAAGTGTCCCGCTCAAAACGAGCTGTGCAATGCCATCCCAGCCTGCCCAACCGGAGCGATTTCCTATGTTGCGGACGAGAACGAACCTTTGGGCGGGAAAATCATGATTGATCAAGCATTATGCAACGAGTGCAGACTTTGCGTTGAGGCCTGCTGCGGCCAGGCCATTGAGATGGCGTAATCAGGAAAAAAAGCATCTAAATTGGGAATAACAGGATATCTGTCACTGTTTGGAATTGGGAATACTCATTATAATATATTCAAAGTACTGAATATGATGAAAGAGGAGATCAATCATGGAGTTTTTACAAACTACAGTTGATAAGTTTACCTTCCGTGTGGATCCCAGTTGTTTCTTTAATGCAGAAGGGGTTTGGGCACGCGTGGAAGGGGGTCGGGCACGGTTGGGTCTTTCAGATTTTTTGCAACAGCGCAGTGGAGATATTGCGTTTGTCGATGTGAAATTAGCGGGGACGCTTTTGAATTTTGACGATGAATTTTGTTCTATTGAAACCATCAAGGTCGATGTGGCTTTGCACGCTCCGGTGACCGGAAAAATTACACAAATCAATCCTGCCCTGGAAAACACACCCGAGGTGATCAATCAAGATCCATTTGGCGCAGGTTGGGTATGTGAAGTGGAACTAGCGGATTGGAACGCTGACCAGCAGCGACTGCTGGATGCTCATGCTTATTTCTCCCAAATGAAGCACGATGCTGAGGAGGAGGTAAAGAAATCATGAGTGCACCTTCACACAAAGTGGTCATTGTGCCTTGCAGTGGGATTGGCAAACCTTATGGGAACGTGAGCCGCGAAGCGGCCTACGCTGTGACCGAAGATTTGCGCCCCGGGCAAACCCAACTAGTGCCGCTGGCCTTGTTGGTGCTTGGCGATGAGGAATCTCGGGCCGTGGTGGCCGAATGCCCGGCCGTGACCATTGACGGCTGCAAACTGGGCTGCGCCGCCAAGATGGTTCAGCAGAGCGGCGGGACCATCGCACAGGAATTTGCAGTTCTGGATGTGTACCGTCGTTACAAGGATTTCAAGCCGCTGGGCATCGCCGAACTCAATGAAGGCGGGCTGAAATTGGCCCGCGTTCTGGCCGAAGAAGTTGCTGTGGTGGTAGATGGTTTAATCGCCGGGAAACAGGGAGGCGAAAATGCCTGAGCTGCCCAAGAAAAAAGTTGGCATTGTCACCTGCTCCGGGGAGGAAATCCCGGAAGGGACTGTGACCCGCCTGGCTGCCCTCAAAGTCCTCGAGCAGTTACGCCCGGCAGACACAGTCACCATCTGCCTGCCCCTATTCCTGGCCGGTGGCGAGGGCGACCGGGCTTTCGCCCGCTTCTACCCGACCATCGCTATCGATGGCTGTGACAAGCGCTGCGCGGCGCGCGGCACCGAAATGTACTCCGGAAAACCTGCGGCCAGTATCGTTGTCACGGAACTCGTGGCTGAATGCGGCCTGGGTAAACCGGAAGGGAAACGCCGCTTGAATGAGGCTGGTCGGCAGGCGGTGGAGGCGACAGCCGGGCAGATAGTGGGGCTGGTGGATGAATTGCTGAAAAAGCACTGGAATCGGATGGCAGGCGCGGTTGAAGAAAGCACTACACCCAAAGAACAGGTACTAGTACAGGCGACCTGTTCCTGTGGTTCCGGAATCCCAGTGCAGGATATCCTCGTCAACAATCAGACTATTACCATGATCGCCTTGCCGCTCATCTTCCAGCAATTCCGTGACGCCTGCAAAACAACCTCGCCAGATACTACCCGGGAACTCTTGGAAACTATGAAGATCTACAACCCGATCCCGTCTGGCGAAGACGAGGCCTACGCGGCGGCGCTGGCGCGGGAATATGCAGCCTTTTGCGGGCAGCCAGGAGCGGTCCAATGAGCCGCACTGCCACCTATAACACTACGGTCAACTGGAAAAGCGAACATTGGGGGCATATCGTACTGGGCAATGGGCCGGAAATGGAATTTTCTGCCCCGCCGGATGCGCAAGGACACGCGGGTGTCCTCACCCCTGAAGACGCCTTCGTGGCCGCCGCCAATACCTGTATCATGATGATGTTCATCTGGGCTACCGAACGTTTCAAACTCAAGCTGCTCTCCTATGATTGCCGCGCCGAAGGCACCAAACTGATCGAGTTGGATCGTACCGAGATTTTTACGCATCTGCGCTTCTGGCCGTCCATCCGCATCGCAGCCGGTGACGAAAAGCCCACCGTAGTCGAGTCTCGCACCCGCCGCGCCCTACAATCGGCGCAGAAATACAGCCTAGTGGCAAACTCGGTCAAATCGGAGATCATTATCGAGCCAAGGATTGAGATAGTAGCCTGATACCAATGGTTGAAGGGCAAGAACACCATCTGAATGAAAATTTAACTGGTCGCAATGATTCATCCTGAATAACTTAACCAACCAAATAACTGAAAGGATAAAAATTATGCTCAACATAAAAGTTCTAGGTCCCGGATGCGACAATTGCAAGAAAGTCGAAAGCGTTGCTCGGAAGGCAGTGGTCACAATGGGTCTGGCAGCAGAATTCACCAAGGTTACCGATTGGGTGGAGATCAAAAAGTACCCAATCATG
>JAKANW010000546.1 GCA_021823555.1 Chloroflexota bacterium | reverse complement strand
AAGATGTGAGGCAGGTCCTCAGCCGGGATGCCCGGTCCCGTATCCCGGCAGATGGTGCGCGCCTGTTCCCCGATCCTCTCGAGGCTGAGGAACACGTCCCCGCCCGCCGGGGTGAACTTGACCGCGTTTGCCACGAGGTTGATCAACACCTGCTTGAGTCGGTCGCGGTCGCCATTAACCTGTAACTGGTCAATCTCCACCAGTTTCAAATGAACGCGTCCACCCGCGAGCACGCGCATTTCGTTGAACACTTCCATGAGCAGGGTGTCGCACTCCACTCTTGATTTTGTCAGGGGGAGCTGACCGGCTTCGGCTTTGGCAAGCAGGAGCAGGTCCAGCACGAGGCGGGTGAGGCGGCTGGCTTCCTGGTCAATGCCGTCGAGCATTTCAGGATCGAATTCCTTCATGCGGCGCATCAGGTCCACATTGCCCTTGATGACCGTGAGCGGCGTGCGCAATTCGTGACTTACGTCCGCAAGGAAACGTTGTTGTGAGGTGAACAGAACCTCGAGGCGTTCGAGGGTCTGATTAAAGGCGTGGACCAGTTGACCTATTTCATCCTCCGGCGCGCCGTCGTAGGGGACGCGGCGGGAGAGGTCATCGGCGCGGTTGATCTGGTCGGAGGCGGCTGTAATGGAATCCAGCGGGGCGATGAGCATGCTGACGGTCCCGCGCGAAGCGATGGCGGCGATGGTAATGCCGACCACGATGGAAAAAATCAGCACCGCGAGCAGGTTGCTTCGCGCCGTCTCCACCACGTCGAGATTGGCGGCCACCTGCACCACGCCGATTACACGCCCCTCGAGCAGGAGCGGCACGCTTAGCACGCGCACGCGCAGGTCGCCGAGGGCCACGTTGCGATACAACGGCTGGTCGGAGCGAAAGCCGACCGGGTCCACCGGTTCAGAGATGTTCAGGCGCGGATATGAATCCACCAGCGTCTGGCCGGACCAAACCTGGATGTAAACATTCGAGGTCAGGCTCAGGTCGGGGGCGATGATCTCCTGCATCTGGCCGGAGACGGTCACATCGGCTTTGGCCACCACCTGCGTGGCTGTGGCCTCGAGGGAATTGTCAATCTGGTTGTAAAGCAAAAGCGAAACGGCAACATAGGCGATGATGCCGAAGAAAATAAAAAGCCCCCCCACCAGGATCACGTTCAATAAAGTGAGTCGGTCACGAAGAGACAAGGGACTATGGATTCTCCCGCATCACATAGCCCACGCCGCGCACCGTGTGGATTAAGCGGGCCTCGCCGCCTTCCTCCAGTTTCTGTCGCAGATAACGGATGTAGACCTCGAGCACGTTGCTCTCGCCGCCGAAGTCGTAGCCCCAGACGCGGTCGAAGATGAACTCGCGGGTAAGCACCTGTTTGGGGTGACGCAGGAACAGCTCGAGCAGTTCATATTCCTTGGCGGTGAGTTGCACGAGACGGGTATTGCGCGAGGCCTGGCGGGAACCGGTGTCGAGCGAGAGGTCGGCGAATTTCAAGACCGGCACGCGTTCGGGTTGGGTGCGGCGGAGCAGGGCGCGCACGCGCGCCAGCAACTCGTCGAGGTTGAACGGCTTCACCATGTAGTCATCCGCCCCGGCGTCCAGGCCCTGGATGCGGTCCTGCACGGCGTCCTTCGCGGTCAGCATCAGCACCGGCACACTTCCGCTCGCCATGCGCAAACGGTGGCACACTTCCAGCCCGTCCATGCCGGGCAACATCCAGTCCAGCACCACAAGGTCGGGTTGATGATCGCGCGCCATCATCAGGCCAGAGCGGCCCTCGATGGCGGCGTCCACGGTGTAGCCTTCATACGCCAGCCCGCGTTGCAGGATTTTCATGATGGCGGGGTCATCTTCAATGATGAGGATACGTTCGTTCATGTTGAACTCCTGACAAAATCATACCATAAACTAAGGGTAAAATTACAGCATGTCTTCCGCCAAGCGCGCCTTCGATCTGTTCTTTGCCAGCCTCTTTTTAATTCTGCTATCCCCCCTTTTTCTTCTCGTTGGTTTGCTGGTGTGGATATTTCACGGTTGGCCGCTGATCTTCGCGCAACAACGACCGGGCTACAAGGGACGCCCGTTCTTCATTTACAAATTCCGCACGATGACGAACCGCCTCAGCCCAACGGGACAATTGCTCCCCGACGCCGATCGCTTGACCCCCTTCGGGCGTTTCCTCCGCGCCACCTCGCTGGACGAGTTGCCCGAACTCCTCAACATCCTGCGCGGGGACATGTCCTTCGTCGGTCCGCGCCCGCTGCTGATGGAATACCTCCCGCGCTACTCCGCCGAGCAGATGCGCCGGCATGATGTTCTCCCCGGTCTCACCGGCTGGGCGCAGGTCAATGGCCGCAATGCCCTCACCTGGCCCCAAAAATTCGCCCTCGACGTTTGGTATGTGGACCACCGGTCTTTCTGGCTCGACATCAAAATCCTCCTCCTCACATTATGGAAAGTGATCCGCCGCGAAGGCATCACACAGGAGGGTCAAGCCACGACGGAATATTTTATGGGGAACGAGGAAGAACAAAAATAAACGGCCTCGGTGACATAAAATCCCGAGGCCGTTTTTATGCCTACTACGATTGACGCAGTTTCTTCTTTATTTCCAATTCAGATAGACCCTCTTTGCGGCCTTCCTGTTTCACCTTGCGGTTATGGATTCGCATTCCCTTGGAGGGGCGTTTGACTTTTTTCTTTTCGACGACTGCTTCCATTGGTTTTTCTCCTCGTTTTGGTTTTGACTAGAGCCGCTACCCGCGGGTTGTCCTTGTTGCGGGCGACGTACTCGATCCAGAACTTCCCGACTTCATCGCGGGCTTGCTGGCGTGTGCGCCCATACTTGACCTGCAGCATGATGACGATCTTGTCGAACTTGCCTTCGGCCTTGTCCACTCGGTTCAGGTCGAAATCACCGATCAGACTCCAGCGGGCCGTGGTCTCGGGCCGGATCGCTTCCCATTCTTCATCGAAACTCATTTTGTCCATCGTGCGGTTCTCCTTCTTCCATTGGCAAACGCTGCGACGCGCCTCCAGCAGGAGGCGTGTTTTGGCATGTGCAACTATTGGGAGCTTTATGATTTTGTTCGCAGGCCGCGTTCGGAGTCCCCACTTGCTGTTCAAAACAAAATGACAAACTCGTTCACCTTCGGGTGACTTGACGTTCATTGTACTACGTAATGGGGATAAAAGCGCGATTTGGCCCCGCCAATATTGATTCTTTCTCGGATAAGACACGAAAACGGTCTCGGACATCATGTCAACGAGACCGTTTTTCCGCTTGTCTAAAGTTCTTCCACCCAGCGCACCCAATTCAGTTTGAGATCTTTTTGACAACGATTGAAGAGACGCTCATCCGCCGTCCAAAATTCGACTACAAGTTTTTCTGCCAGCGCCAGATAAAATGCGTCATAGGCTCTTGACTGGCCGAGTTTGGTTGCCCATTCCAGGGCGCGCAGACTTAACTCCTCGTCTTCATTGATAATCTCCATGCGCAGGGCATGAATTGTTCGCA
>JAKANW010000545.1 GCA_021823555.1 Chloroflexota bacterium | reverse complement strand
TGGCGGCCCAATGGGAAGTGGGCACATCGGTGAAGATACCCGTAGTGGGAGGTGGGTTGTAGGATGACCCATGTTTGCCGCGTTCGAGGAAGACGGACATTTGGGCGCGGGTGACAGTATCTTCCGGGCAGTACATCATGGGGTTGGCGGCGCAGCCACCCGTAATGCCGGCGTTATATAAACGCTCAATATATTGCCAGGCCCAGTAGGCGGTAGGGACGTCTGCGAAGGTGGATTGAGGCGCATCACCCGAAGGGATGACCAGCAAGGTAATGGAATTGGGAGGAAAGGCAGTTGTGATCCCGCTGCCAGTGATGGCCAGGTCTGCTTCATGGACGATGGCGGCGAGATTTGTCGAACTATACCGATAGGCCCGCGCGCTTCCGCCGGATTGGAAGTTTGCAATCGAAACGGTGCTGGTCAGGGTTTGTCCCGTCTTGTTGATGATCATCAGGGTCAGTGCGCTGTCGCTGGCGCGTTCGGCGGCATAGATAGCAAGTTTTTCCTGGTCAGTACTGACAGCCTGGATGCTTGTTTCTCCAAAAGCGCTGCCTGCTCCGTCATAATTGCGATACATGCGGAAGGCGAAAATGCCCGGCGCGTTGTCGTTATCTGGCGGACCCCACAGGGTGGCAAGATCAAGGCCTTCGCGGCCAAAGATGCCAAGAATATCCGCCTGGGCCAGCGCGCCATTCATGTAATCCAGTGCACCCCAATTGTATTCGGTCAGGGCTGTTTTAGTGCCGGGGTAATTGTCACTGACCCATTGCTTCATGCGCGGGATCATGTACACAGGTTGGGCGATCCAGCTTTCTTCAACGTAGGCGGGATCCCACAGTTGGCGCGTGGAGCGCAGACGGAGAGCCTGGACACTGGCATCGCCAAGGGAGTTGGAGAAGACGCCGTTCGATTGGGGATAGATATGAGCGTCGAGATAATCCAGAATGCGCACACCGTGAGCTTGTTCATAAGCTTTCATTTGCTGTAGGTACCAGGGAATGAAATCCATATTCCCGTGCGCGGCGCGGTCCGGGCCGGGGGAACAACCATCGAGGGCGGAGTAGAAATAGGCGCACCAACCCCACGCGACCGGTCCCAGGGTTTGGGCGGAGGGATCGGCTGCTTTAACGGCGGCAGCATACAGCCAGGTGCGATCGCGTATCTCGTCGTAAGTGGTGGGGTTCGGGTGGACGTCGCGGTGGGTGGAGTTCCACAGCATTGGCTCATTATCCAGGTTGTAGAATTGCACGCCTCCGTTGGCCGCGGTCCCGTATTTCGTCGTCAAGTGATTGATCCAGGCGGTGACGAAGGCGGGCGCGATCTCGATGCTGGTATCGTGCGGGTCATTGCCGGTCAGGTTGGTTCCGTTATGGACGCCGTTGCCGCAGTCCGGGTCCCATGGGTCGGTGCTATCCTGCGCGCCGTACAAGCTGACCTTGAAGCCGCAATCGTAGGGATGGTTTTCGATGCGCGACTTGGGAGTCCAGCCAATGAGCGGGAGGGTCATGATCGTGGCAGTGTTCGTGCGGCGGTCCTGTTCCACAAAAAGGTCGGAGGCGGAACCATCGGGGAGCAGCTCGGGGTGGGCGTTGGGATTGGGGATATTTTCAAAATACCAATCGCTGGCGGTGTTGAAAACATCCAGTTGCCAGTTGTAGCGGGTGGTGGAATTGCCGCCCCAGCGGCGGACTGGCAGATGCAGATCGGCCGCGATAGTTTCATCGGCATAGTTAATTCCGTAAATGTCAGGGCTGATGGCATGACGTCCCGCGGCGGCGTCCACGCTCAGGGCCGGGCCGTTATCGCTGGGGGAGTAGCTGTCGGTATAGACTGCCAGACTGTTGGCGGCTTGCCCGGGGATGGCGGCTATCCATGCCACCAGCAGGAATAGAAAAAGGAAATGTTTTGTTTTCATTTCGACCTCTTTCCGGTAATCAACTTTTGAGCTTTTGGAGCCGGGTGTTTTGAAGTATTTTGACTGATGTTACGCACCGTCCCGTCGCGAAGCACCCTGTAAGGGAAGGTTTGAACAAAAACCAAGCCCGATTCACGAGAACCTTCGGGACGTTTTGTGTAAGGTAAGATTTTGAGTATAACGTTCAATTCCAAAAGGCGCTCCCTGACCCAGGTTTGGATTCCGATTTCAGTTTTGTTAGCTGGCGGGAATCGCGGAAAATGAAAGCTCCGCTCTCTCTACGTTTCGAGGGAGCGGAGGAATAAAATGAACCACATGGTGAAGAGGATTGCCATCCACAGGTCCCTTTCCGCGTGAATGGCAGGGTAGGGATGTTGATGGACTGCCAAAAGAAATCGGCCAGCCGTAGGCTGACGCCCCGGCTATCTTACCTGGGTGGCTATACCCTGGCGGCGGCCAATTCGATCTGGGTATATTTCAGGCGTTCGAGAGCCGCCCGCAGGATCTGTTGCAGCAAAGCGTGGCCGAGATGGTGATCCACTTCGCACAGAGCACGCAAAGCGCTGGCTTCCATTTCGATCACCTTTGTCTTTTTGGCGGCCCTTGCAGTATCAATGTAGCGATAAGGTTCAAGCAAAGATGAGACGCCGAAAATTTCACCCGGCGCGATGCTGCCTACCGGGGCGTTGACAATGGCGCCCTCTCCTTCGCCGCCGTAAAACAGATCCACATCGCCCTCGACGACCACATACAGCTTGCTGGCCGACGAGTTCTCCCGAAAGATCACATCGTCCTTGGTGAATTCCTTTTCATCGGAGATCATTGAAATTGCTTTGATCTGCTCCTCATTCAACGCGCCAAAAAGCGAATACCGGCGCAGGTGTCCGTAGGAAATCATTCGACCTCCTCAAGAAGTTTCAAAACCTTCTCAACCGCCTGTGGAACTGCTTGCAGGACAGGCGGCGAAAGTTCCTCGGAAAAATCGTAAACGTTTTTTGCCTCAATCGCAACCACCATCACCGACCCAGGTAATTCCAGCCTCATGCGGCGGCCTGTCTCCAGCGCGGTCAGGAGCGATGTATCGTGTGCGGATGCGGAATGACCCGCGGATGGATCGGCCAACTCTTCGAGCGGGAACACCCGCACGCTTCCTTCCGGACTTTGGCCTGTCTCCATTGAATCGATCAGGATCGCACGCTGATAGCCGATCAGCCGCTCCATGAGGGAGAGGCCTCCCAACGCGGCGTAGTCCACCTCCACTGGCGACTGATTACTGATCACTGACAACTGATCACTGATTTCTTCCGCGACTTTCCAGCCGACGCCGTCATCGCCGAGGATGGGGTTGCCGAGGCCAATGATGATAGTTTTCATGGTTTGGGTAGGGGCATAGCGGGGCGATTGATGACTTTGTCCGTAAACTACCCGCTATGCCCTTACAGTGATTACCGTTTCAACACATCCACCACCTCGCCATTCGCATTGCGGATGGTGATCTCCAGCGGCATTTGGCCGGGGAGTGAGTGCGTGGCGCAACCGAAACACGGATCGTATGAACGGAAGGCCATCTCGACCATGTTCAACATCGGCTCGGTGACC
>JAKANW010000544.1 GCA_021823555.1 Chloroflexota bacterium | reverse complement strand
GATGCGCGCGCATATTCGGCCAGATAAATTGCTGTCAGCAGGCAGGGCGGGACCGCCAGGCCCACGCCAACTATCGTCACCCAGAAGGTGCCGGCGATGAACGGCCAAAATCCGAATTGACCGTTTCCCGGCTTCCAGACTGTGCCGCTGACCAGTTCCCACAGCGAGTAGGTTTGGAGAATCGGCCAGAAACGCAGGAACAAGCCCACCGTCACGGCCGCGCCGAGGAGAACAGGAACAAGGGTCAGGGCGAAGAATACGCGTCCCGCGGCGCGGTCTTGTCTGCGGCGGGAGGCTAGGGAAGGTCTAGACGCTCGGCCTTCCCTAGAGTTTGTGCGTATTGGGATAGTCTGCTCGCTCATTATTTGACCAGGTTCAACGCGGCGGTCAATTCATCGGCAGAGAGTTGCACGTAGCCCGCCTCGCCCACAAATTTCTGACCGTCGGTCAGAACCCATTGGATGAAGGCTTGCACCAATCCGCTGGGCTTGCCTTTCGTAACCATATTCAGGTTGCGAGCGGGCGGTGAAGGATATTTGCTATCAATGATTGCCGCCACTGCTTGCGCTTTGGTTTTAAGAACCTCATCGGCGTTGGCCTGTCGGTCGCCGTTGGCATCAATGGGCAGAACCACCGAGCCGGAAACAAGCCCACCGCTGGTGCTGTCGAAGGCGTAGCCGAGGTTGTTGTAACCGATCCCAAGCGTGTCCTTGATGACCGCGTCCAGCAGGCCAGGATCGCCGTTAACGCCAATGCCTTGCAGATCTTCCTGCGTTTTGTTGCCCAGGAATTTGGCCCAGGCGTCGGCCGCGCCGGCAGAATCCGAGCGGGTGTAAACGTGAATTTCATCAGTGATCTCGGGCTTGCCAACCACTTCGCCCCAAGTTTTGATCTCGCCGGTGATAAAGATCTTGATGAACATGTCCTTTGTCATGCCTTTGGCGAGCAGGTCATTGATGACCGGATTCTTCGCGTTGACCATCGGGAAGACCGCGTCCTTGACGACCGCGATCGCGTACGCACCTTTCCCCATTTCATCCGACGTAACGGCGCGGGACACCATGCCGATGTCCACCGCACCGGAGAGCGCGTCGGTCAGGCCTTTCCCTGCGCCACCCGCCGAAATGTCGAACGTGACCTTGGGGTGAATCTTTTGGAATTCCTCGGCCCAGCGCGTCATCATCGGATAGAGGGCAAACGCGCCCGAGACAGCAATGTTGCCGTTGAGTTGTTCTTCCGCGTTGGCGGCGGGAGCGGGCGCCGTGGTTTGGCCGCAAGCTGCCAACAGCAGGGAGGCGGATACTAGGATGGAAAAGAGGGTGAGAGTCAGTTTTCGCATGTTTTATCTCCGATTTGTCAAAAAGGTCATAAAGTCTATTGTAGTACTGGTATTTTGAGGCATAAAAAAACACCCTTTTCAGGGACTACCCGTTTCTTATTTCGATATCAGCCCGAGACTTTCGCGGACCGCGTTCTGGCGCTGGGTGACCGTTTCGAGGCTGGTATTGTCGAGGATGTCAGCAATGGCGTTGCGCACGTCACCCATCACCAGCCGCAGGCCGCAGGTTTGTTCATCGGGACAGCCGCACGGCTCGTACGCCATCTGGCTGACGCACTTGATCGGCGCTACGGGGCCGTCCAACACGCGGAAAATCTGACCGAGAGTGACCTCACTAGGCGGCTTGGCCAGGTAGTAGCCGCCGCCAAGTCCCATTTTGCTGTGGAGCAATCCGGCATTTTTGAGGGTCAGCAGAATCTGTTCAAGAAATTTGGGCGAGATCTTTTCCTGCTCGGCCATGTCTTTGATCTGCATCATCGGCTGGGAGCCCTCCTCGTGAGGAGCGCCCGCCAGCCGGATCATGGCTCGTAAACCGTATTCGCCGCGTTTGGAAAGTCGCATGGGGTATCCTTGAAACCAAAAAGACTATTTGTATAATAGACTTTATGATATTATTATAACTCAGCGGCGAATTTTGTCAACGATTAATTTCGTGGTTTGTCTGTAAAGGATGTGCCATGTCATACCCACTTCCAAAGTGATAGTTACATTGGCGCACAAACGCTACGCATGAGCCGCCAAATTTACCTTTCTCTCCTTCCCATCCTCTTTGCCAACTCCATCAGTCCCAATACCACGATCCCACTCCCCGCCGCGATCGATAGGTCACAGCCGCTGAGCGGCACCACGTTGAAGAACCCGCTCAGGAAGGGGATGTAGAGCACAGCCAGTTGCAGCGCGACCACGGTCAGCGCCATGACGGCGAGCAGGGGATTGCTCAACACGCCAATTTTGAACAGTGAATCTTTCGACGAGCGTGACGCCAGCGCCTGGAAGACTTGCATGAACGCCAGCGACGTAAAGACCATCGTCTGCCATTGTTCGCGGCCGGTGAAGTAGTAGAGCGAGCCGAGCGCGAGCGCCAGCGCACCGATCAACGCGCCGACCCAAATGGTCTGCGCACCCGCACCGCGATTGAACACGCCTTCCTTGGGCGAGTGGGGCGGGCGCTTCATCGTGTCGCTTTCAGCGTGCTCCACGCCCATGCCGAGTCCCAACAGGCCGTCGGTCAGCAGGTTGAGCCAGAGCAGCTGCAACGGCAGGAGGGGAATCGGCTTGCCCAAAAACGGCGCCAGCAGCATTACCAACACCTTGCCGATGTTCCCTGCCACGCTGAAACGTACGAACTTGCGGATGTTGTCGTAGATCACCCGCCCTTCTTGCACCGCACTCACGATGGTGGCGAAGTTATCGTCGAGCAGCACCATGTCGGCGGCTTCCTTCGAGACGTCTGTGCCGGTGATGCCCATCGCCACGCCGATGTCGGCCCGGCGCAGGGCGGGCGCGTCGTTTACACCGTCGCCAGTCATCGAGACGATGTGTCCGCGCTCCTGCAGGGCCTGCACGATGCGCAACTTGTGTTCCGGCGCCACGCGTGCAAACACGCGCACATCCTCCACCACATTCTTTAATTCATCATCGGTCAGTGTTTCCAATTCCGCGCCGGTGAGCACGCGCCCGTTGTCGGAGATATCCAGTTGCCGCGCGATCTCCGCCGCGGTCAACGGATGGTCGCCGGTGATCATCACCGTGCGTATGCCCGCGCTGCGCGTCATCGCCACCGCGTCCTTCACCTCTGCACGCGGCGGGTCAATCATGCCGAACAGTCCGACAAATGTTAAATTTTGTTCCAAATCAGTCTGGATGATTTCCGGGATAGAATCGAGTAAACGGAACGCGGCCCCGAGGACGCGCATCCCCTTCTTGGCGAGTCTCTCGTTCGCCGCTTCAATTCTGGACCTCAAACCGGCGTCGAGCAATCGGGCTTGACCATCCACCCACGCGTGACTCGCCAATCCCAACATCCCGTCCACGCCGCCCTTGGTGAACGCGATGTAACCATGGCCTCCCACCTCCAACCCCGCGAGAATCGACGGGTCGTACTGCCCCAAATCGTGGACGGTTGTCATGCGCTTGCGTTCCGAGTCGAAAGGCAATTCCGCTACGCGCGGGAAGGACGCGTCGAG
>JAKANW010000543.1 GCA_021823555.1 Chloroflexota bacterium | reverse complement strand
GTCCATGAAGAAGGGTGAAGGTGAAATAGTGGAATAGAGGAAGGATGAATTTTGAATTTCTCAAGGAAAAATCGCGCAATCTTGGCGAATTCGAGGATAAAAATGTCCCGCGGATTCGGTCGGTGCCGCGGGACTTGTGTGCCTGTCTGCCTGTGTATTTGTTTACTTCTTCGCCTTCGTCACTTTCAATTCGGAGGTACAGTGGGGGCAGCGCGTTGCTTCGATGTGGATGGTGGTGAAGCAGTACGGGCACTCCCTGGTGGTCGGCGCGGCGGGGGCCGGGGCGGGTTTCTTTATGCTGTTGGCCGCTTTCACGATCAGGAAGATGACGAAGGCCACGATGATAAAGTCAATGACGGTGTTCAGGAAGACGCCGTAATTAAGGGTCGCCGCGCCTGCGGCTTTCGCCGCATCAAGGGAGTCGTAATGACTGCCGTCCAACGAGACAAAAAGGTTGGCGAAATCCACACCGCCAAGCAACAGGCCAATGGGGGGCATCAGAACATCATTCACGAAGGAAGTTACGATCTTGCCGAACGCGCCGCCGATGATGACCGCCACGGCCAGGTCGAGCACGTTGCCGCGCATGACGAAATCCTTGAATTCCTTGAGCATGAAAGCCTCCGCTGTGAGATGGGGTGATTGGACTAATTCTACTTTCAGGGGAGGGGGCTGTCAACAAATTGTGTAAGACGCGCCGCAACCCGTGGCGCCCGCGCACAGACAACAATTTCGGTTTAGATTCTCCACAAATGTAAACCCCTCTGGAGAGTGGTATTTTTCCAGTCCTTGGGGCTGTCTTTTTTGCACGATTCGCCTACGTTTGAGGTTTAATTGACCCAGGTTGTATCAAAAGGCACAGGCTGTTGACGTTCCAATGGAATAAGGTATAATTTTCGCGCGCTATTGCGCACAGTACTCCCCAATCCACTGCGGCAAAGGAATACACGGATGCCGGACTCTTTACTTGACGTACAAGGGCTACAAACGAAGTTAAAAACCCCAGACGGGGTTGTTCACGCGGTCAACGGAGTTTCCTTCTCATTGAAGGAAGGGGAAACTCTGGGAGTGGTGGGTGAAAGTGGGTGTGGTAAGAGCGTCACGATGCTTTCGGTGCTCCGCCTGATCCCTTCACCTCCGGGCAAAATTACAGCGGGGCAGGCCATTTTCAACGGCCGCGATCTTCTCACCATGTCCAACGAAGAAATCCGCCACGTGCGTGGCGCGCAGATCAGCATGATCTTCCAGGATCCAATGACCTCGTTGAATCCGGTGCTGACCATTGGTCGCCAGCTCGAAGAGCCTTTGATGCTCCATGTGGGCATGAACAAGAAACAGGCCAGTGACCGCGCGGCCGAATTGCTTACGATGGTGGGTATCCCCAACGCCAAAGACCGATTGAACGATTACCCTCATCAATATTCGGGCGGCATGCGCCAGCGCGTGATGATCGCCATGGCGCTCTCTTGCTCGCCCCAAATCCTGATCGCGGACGAGCCGACCACCGCCCTGGATGTCACCATTCAGGCGCAGATCGTGGAACTCGTCAAGCGCCTGCGCGACGAACTCGGAATGGCCATCATTTGGATCACACATGACCTCGGCATTGTGGCCGGTCTGGCCCGCCGCGTGATGGTCATGTACGGCGGTTATATCATCGAGGAATCGCCAGTCAACGATCTGTACGTCAACCCCTCTCACCCTTACACCATTGGCCTGCTCGGCAGCCTGCCGCGCGTGGACGAACGCCAGCACGAAAAACTGTTCTCCATCGAAGGCATGCCCCCCGTGCTCTATCACAAGCCGAATGCCTGCCCGTTTGCTCCGCGTTGCCGTTGGGCTATGGAACGCTGTTGGAAGGAAAACCCAGTCCTTGAACCTGTTTCCCCTGAACATCGCGTTGCCTGTTGGGTGGATACCAAAACCGGGAGACCACGCTCATGACCTCCAACAATGATGTTCTGCTTCATGTAGATAATTTGGTGATGCACTTCCCGATCTACCGCGGCGTATTCCAACGCCAGGTGGGCGCTGTGCGCGCGGTGGATGGGGTCAGTTTCGACGTCAAAAAAGGGGAGACGCTCGGCCTGGTGGGCGAATCGGGCTGTGGTAAATCCACAACCGGGCGCGCCATCCTGCAACTCTACAAACCAACCGCCGGCAAAGTAATATTCGAAGGCGTGGACCTGGTGACCCTGAAGCGCGAGAACATGCGCCGCATGCGCCGCAAGATTCAAATGATCTTCCAGGACCCATATGCCAGCCTGAACCCCCGCCTCACCGTCGAGCAGATCGTCGGAGAACCGCTCATGGTTCACGGGGCGGCGACCGGCAGGGAGATCAGAGAACGTGTCCAGGAACTGCTCGACCTGGTAAAACTCAATCCTGCCTTTGCCACGCGCTATCCGCACGAATTTTCCGGCGGCCAGCGACAGCGCATCGGCGTGGCGCGCGCCTTGGCGCTTCAACCCTCCTTCATCATCTGCGATGAGCCCATCTCCGCCCTGGATGTTTCCATTCAGGCGCAGGTGGTTAATCTGTTGGAAGACCTCCAGGCCCGCTTCAACCTGACCTACCTGTTCATTGCCCATGACCTCTCGATGGTGCGCCACATCAGCAAGCGCGTGGCGGTGATGTACCTGGGAGTGATCATGGAACTGGCGGATCGGGATGATCTGTATAAAGATCCGCTGCATCCCTACACTCAAGCCCTGCTCTCGGCGGTTCCCATCCCGGACCCGGTGGCGGATGCCAAGCGCAAGCGCGTCATCCTCGAAGGCGACGTGCCCTCCCCCGCCAATCCCCCGTCCGGATGCCGCTTCCGCACGCGCTGTCCCATCGCGCAGGCGGTGTGCGCCGAGTCGCGTCCGGAATTTCGTGAAGCGAGGCCAGGTCACTTTGTGGCCTGTCATCTCGTGAAATAAATTTGAAAGGAGGTGGTTGTTCCGCACCATAATTACACTTGTGCTCCGACGTATGCAAGAAAATCAACCAACCTTTTTCACATCTCGTGAGGAGAAGAAACATGCGTAAACTGTTTGTTGTACTCAGCCTGTTGGTCATTGCCAGCATGGCGCTTGCGGCTTGTGGCGCTCCCAAGCCCACCGAACCGGCTACCACTGAAACCATGGCCCCCGCCGGTTTTCATTCCCCTGACCCGAAAACTCTTGTAGTGGCTGAGTCTGAGGTCGGTATTGACACCCTCGACCCGGCGCTCGCTTACGACACCGCCAGTGGCGAGATCATCCAGAACACCTACGACACCCTGGTGTTCTACGATGGCGAAGCCACCGACAAGTTCGTTCCCCAACTCGCCGAATCCTGGGAAGTCTCCGCTGATGGAACCGTCTACACCTTCCACATTCGCTCCGGTGTGAAGTTCCACAATGGCGACGACATGACCCCCTCCGACGTGGCGTATTCGTTCCAGCGCGGCCTCCTGCAGGGCGGCACCTCCTCCCCGCAATGGCTGCTCTACGAACCGTTCTACGGCGTTGGCACCGATGACATGGCCGCCGTCGTGGCCGGCC
>JAKANW010000542.1 GCA_021823555.1 Chloroflexota bacterium | reverse complement strand
CTTGCCATCATTCCGGAAGAGGAATACATATGCGCGCTCCACCCGGGTGAATTCGCTTAGGGTTTCGAGAGCCTTGTCTATGCCCTTATCGGTATCGGCCGGGTTGATGCTCACAAAGCTGGTGGAAATTTCGCCGGTCAGTCGCTCGATCTCGGCGCGGCGTTGGGTTTCTTGGAACAGCCGGGCGTTTTCAACGGCAAAACCGATCTGGTTTCCGATGGCCTGTCCGAGCGCAACCACATCCTCTGAAATGGGATTGGTATTTCTACGGAACACGCACAGGGTACCGATGGTCGATCCCTTCGATTTGACCGGAATGCCAAGGTAGCCGAGCAGTCCATCATTGATTGTCGATTTCACATCCACGGGTGCGCCTAAACGCAGGTCCTGGATGGCCAACGTCTGTCCGCTGTGGAAAACGTATTCGCACAATGACCCTTGGAGCCCCTCAGCTGGGTCAGCTGGATCTTCGCCTGGCAGGCCGATACGAACGGCGCGTTCGAGCTTTCCCTTTTTCTCATTGAAGATGGTGACGAGGCCCGCCTCGAATTTCAAGACGGCAAACACTTTGCGCAGCACTTCTGTGAGAGTGACCTTTAGGTCCAGCGATTGCGCCGCCGTCGTGACGATTTCATTGAGCGCGGCCATTTGTTCGCTACGGTGTTGGACTTCGGCAAACAAGCCGGTGCTGTCGATGGCGATGGAGGCTTGGCGGGCCAGGTTGACAAGGAAGTCCAATTCCTTTTCGGTGAACAGCCCCATTTCGCGTGTACGCCAAACATTGATGGTTCCACTAATTCTTCCGCGTGAGACGATGGGCGCAACCATCAGCGATTCCGTGCCCGGGTCTTCCTTGGGCGTTCCGCTGATGGTTCGGGAGCGCGGGTCAGAATGAGGATCGTTGATGATCTCTGCAATGCCGTTTTTCGCAATACTGCCGGTAATCCCTTTGCCCAGCGGCGTGCTGTCGGCAAGGATTTGCTCGCTGTATTCTCCGATGGCGATGCGGGCATGCAGGATTTGATCGTTGGTATCGAGCAAGTAGATGGCAACTTCATCCACCGCCAAAAAGTCTTTGGCGTGTTGCGCAATGCCTGTCAGGGTGGGCTGAAGCTCGTGCGAAGCGGCGATTTCATTAGCGATTTCGGCTAGCGTGCTGATTTCGTACGCGCGGCGTTCAGTTTCTGAGAAGAGGCGGGCGTTTTGAATGGAAATTGCCGCCTGGCTGGCAAAGGCCAGCAGCAGGTCCCGGTCGTGTTCGTTATAGGCATTTGCCCGCGTATATGATTGTACCGCTATGACGCCAATCACTTGGTCGCCCAGCAGAAGTGGTACCCCAAGCCAGGACTTGGCTAGTTCTCCCACGGGCTCGATTCCCAGCGAGGCCAGTGTTTCGGCCATGTTGTCTGTGATTGTGAGTGGGATACGCGTCCGCAGGATGTGACCGGTGAGGCCTTGGTCGGCGCGGATGGTTGTGATTTTTTGATCCACTACCGACTCAGAAACATTGAGCGGGAATGCAACTTCATTTTTCTCGGGCGAATACAAGCCGATGTAAAAATTGGTCGCTTCAATCAGGCGGGATACCCCTTTGTAGGTTTCCTGTAATACCTGGTTCACGTCCAGACGGGTGGAAAGTCGTTGCGCCAGTTCATTGAGCACGGCCAACTCTTCTGCGCGTTTGTGGGTTTCCGTGAACAGGCGGGCGTTTTCAATGGCAACCGCCGCGCGTCCGGCGATGGCCGTGAGCAGGTCCCGCTGCGTTTCCGAAAACGCATTGGCGGTGTCCATGCTTTGCACCGCAATCACACCGATGACCGTTCCACCGGCTAGCATTGGGCTTCCCATCCAGCACATGGCCGGATTGCTATCACCCAAACTGACGAATTCCAGGCCAAGCCGTTTCATGTGGCCGGGAACATCCTCCGGGATGAAGAGCGGTTCGCGTGTGCGGATGATGTAATCGGTCAAGCCGTAGCCGAGTTTATGCGCCGGAACCGCGACGCGTTCACGGTTGTTGATGACAAAGAATGGCGTGATCTCTTGTTTTTTCTCGTCGTATAGAGAGATGAATAGGTTGGTGGTATCCATCAGGCGGCCGGCGTACTTGTAAACCGCGGCCGCAATCTCTTCGACGTCTAGCAGTGTGGATAGCTCACGGCCCATCTCATTCAGGGTCGTAAGTTCCTCGGCGCGTGAGCGCGTTTCTTGAAAGAGGCGGGCGTTTTCCAGCGCCTGGCTGAGCTGGTCCGTCACCTGCTTGACGAGCAGTTCCTCGTTCTGATCCCAGGCGCGCATGGAGTGTTCATCCTGGACCTGCAAGGTTGCCCAGTTGCGGTTGTCCAACTGGAACGCAAGTGACATGGTGGCTGGTGTGGTTTCGGTGCCAGGCTGAGCGAGGGCCGATGATTCGAACGGGGGAAGCGCGCCGGTTTCTGCCAGGGCGGAATGTCGTACAACAGGCTTGGTCCCTGCTTTGGGGGATTTCGACAAAGCTTTCTTATCACCTAAACGGTTAGCGGCCTTCTCGTCAGATGTGTTGGAAGGGTTGGCTGCTTCGTTATTGATGTCGTCGAATAATTTGTCAAGCCGGTTGCTGGTTGGTTTCTTTGGCATACTCGATTAGCTCCTGGGCCAACACGCGATATTGCAGGGAACCGCGGCTGGTCGGCCTGTAACGTGTAATAGGTTGGCCGGCGATTGGGCTTTCCCTTAATTTGGTATCCATTTCGATAACGGTATTGAAAACGCCTTCCCCGAAGGTGGCGACCAATTGTTCGTGGATGCTGCGGTGCGTCCGGTTGCGCCGATCCATGAGTGTGACCAGAATACGGTATGCCAGGTTGGGGTTGGCTTCCTTGCGAATGCGCCGGATCGTAGTCATCATGTTGCGAAGGGCGTAGGCTGAGAAATATTCTGCTTGGGTGGGGATCAGCAAAAGATTCGACGCGGCCAGAGCGTTCAGAGTGATGGCGCCCAGGGATGGAGGACAATCGAGCATAACGTAATCATACCCGAGGCGCATCACTGGGTCGATTGCGTTGCGTAAACTGACCAGGTAGTTGTTTCGAATGGGCAGGTACTGTTCGGCGCTCTCCATTTTCCCGTTGCAGGGAACTAAGTCCAAACGCTCAATGTCGGTGGGGCGAATGGCGTTTTGCAGGGGCGCTCCTTCGATCAGAACATTGGCCGATGTTTTAACCATTGCGCCCGGCTCGAAACTGAGAGCAATCGTCAGGTTGGCCTGGGGATCGAGATCAATAAGCAATACTTTATGACCGAGTTCAGCTACTGCCGCGCCAAGAGATAAAGTGGTGGTGGTTTTGGCCACCCCGCCTTTTTCGTTTGATATGGCTATCACGTGTGTCATAAGACCTCCGTCCTTGGGTTACTCAAGATTATCGGGGTGAGATGCCACGGTTTGTGGAATGATCTCGACCTTTGTGACACCCAGGGCTCGTTGTAATTCCTCGATAGCAGTGCGAATCATGATTTGCGGATCGTTCGTGCTACGTATCGTCGGTGTGATCTC
>JAKANW010000541.1 GCA_021823555.1 Chloroflexota bacterium | reverse complement strand
ATGGCTATGACATTCGTTTTAGATATAAGCAAACTCTTATTCGATTTTAGATTCTTCTAAACAAAAATCTACAAAAACCTCCGTATGTGATTGGGTGATATGCCACTATAGTGGGGATAAGAAGAATACAAAACTCATGCATATCATCACTCTCGGCATCAATCACAACACAGCACTCATTCAATTGCGCGAGCAGTTAGCGTTCGGTGAAGAGGAAGTTCGCGCAACGCTTTCATCGTTGACAACAGCGAATGCAACATCCGCCTTTGTCGAACTCATCATCCTCTCCACCTGTAATCGCACGGAACTCTATGCCGTCTCCAGTCATCTGACCTTCGCAGAACTGGAGATTTTTTTATCCAATACCTGCGGCGTGCCAGTGAATGCGATTCATCCGCATGTGTATCAATACGCGGACATGGAAGCTGCCTGCCATCTCTTTGAAGTTGCGGCAGGGCTGGACTCCCTGGTCATCGGCGAGCCGCAAATCCTCGGGCAGATCGTCCGCGCGCTGGAAATTGCACGCGGACAAAACATGGCAGGACCCGTTCTCAACCGCCTCTTCCAAGCCGCCATCCACGCGGGGAAGCGCGCCCGCACTGAGACGGGGATCAGCCGCAACCCTGCTTCGGTGTCGTCACTCGCCGCGTCGCTGGCGGAACGAATCGTTCATCCCATCGCCGAAGCGCGAGTGGTTGTCATCGGCGCGGGAGAAATGGCGGAACTCGCCGTCGAAGCATTACGCAAGCGCGGCGCGCAAAAGATTCTCGTCGTCAATCGCACTCTCGAACGCGCGCACGCCATCGCCGACCGTTGGGGGGCGGACATTGCCACCTTTGAAAATATGGACGAAGCGCTCGTCTCTGCCGACATCCTCATCTCGTCCACAGGCGCGCCGCATCTGATCCTGACCGAACGTATGATCAGCGAAGCGATGATTAAGCGCGACCAGCGTCCGCTGGTGTTGATTGATATCGCCGTCCCGCGCGACATTGACCCCGAAGTGGCAAAAGTTCCTCACGTCAAACTCTACGACATTGACCACCTCAACGAACAACTCGAAGGCGCGCTTGCCGAACGCATGGCAGAAGCGCCGAAAGTCCGCGCCATTCTCGATGAAGAGATCAAAGAATTTGAAGAATACATGAAATCGCTGGAGATGATTCCCCTCATCTCCGATATCCGCCAGCAGGCTGAAAGCATTCGCAAGGTCATGCTTGAGAAAACACTGCGCCGCCTGCCCGACCTGACCGAAGCCGAGCGCGTCCGCATCGAAGCCATGACTCAGGCGCTGGTCAAGCAAATTTTGCACACGCCCACCAACCGTCTGCGCGCCGAAGCGTCTTGTCCGCACGCGCCCGAATATGCCACCGTTGCCCGCACGCTCTTCGGTTTGCGCGATGAAGGTTTGTGCGGTTTCGCTGGAAGTCCGTGTCCGATTTCGATTGCGGCGGATTGAGGATGTAGACACGTACACAGGTAAACAGGTATACATGAAATTGATTTTCGCAACTCGTCCTTCTGCATTGGCCCGCTGGCAAACCCAATGGGTTATCAACGCGCTGAAAAATATTCATCCAAACTTGGAGTGCGAAGAAAAAATAATCACCACGCAAGGTGACAAGATTTTAGACAAACCTTTACCTGAAATTGGCGGCAAGGGACTCTTCACACAAGAACTTGAATCAGAATTACTTTCTGGGGCCGTTCATTGCGCGGTTCACTCGCTCAAGGATTTGCCTGTTGAAAACCTTGCTGGATTAACCGTTGGATGCATCCCCGCCCGCGCGGAAGTGCGTGACGCGTTGATCTCGCGCAACGGATACACCCTCGCTACCCTCCCCAACGGCGCCTCAGTCGGGACCTCGAGCCTGCGCCGCGCTGCCCAAATCCTTTCCCGTCGCCCAGACATTAAGACCAAGTCCTTGCGCGGCAACGTGGACACGCGCCTGCGCAAAGCCCTCGACGGTCAATACGATGCAATCATCCTCGCAGGTGCAGGGTTGACCCGCTTGGGCTTGGACTCTCATGTCACTGAATGGCTCTCACTGGATGTCATGCTTCCCGCGCCAGGACAAGGCGCGCTTGCCATTCAATGCCGCGCCGACGATCAGACTACCCTCGATCTGCTCTCCGCACTTGAAGATGAATCCACACGAAAAGCGGTCACTGCCGAGCGGGCATTTTTGCAGGGATTAGGTGGTGGGTGCGCGGTACCTGTGGCGGCGTTCGCCGAAGTGAACAGTCATCAGTCATCAGTGATTAGTCTTATTGGTTTGGTAATTTCTGAAGATGGAAAGAAAGCAGTGAGAGTCACAGGTCAAGGCACAGACTCGATTCATCTTGGAAACGAACTCGCGCAAAAAGCGATTCAACAAGGCGCAAACGAAATCCTAAAACTGATCACTGCCCACTGATAACTGATTACTATGAAAGTACTGATAACCCGCCCCCGCGCCCAAGCCGACGACTTTGCAGACAAACTGCGTTCCGCAGGCTTTGAGCCGATCTTCTTCCCAGTCATTGAGATTCAACCGATTGAGAACAACATTGAACTTGAGAACGCAATCAGGAATATAGAAAAATATGCGTGGCTTGTGTTTACGTCGGTCAATGCGGTGGAAGTTGTTTTTTCCCTCACCCCAACCCCTCTCCCAATGGGAGAGGGGCAAGGGGTGAGGGTAGCCGCCATCGGACCCAAGACTGCCGAAGCCTTGCGCAAGCGCAACATTGAACCCGACTTTATCCCTGATGAATACATCGCCGAAGCCATCCTGCCTGGGCTGGGTAACTTAAAAGGCAAATGGATTTTGCTCCCCCGAGCCGAGATTGCCCGTGCGGAATTGCCCGAAGCGATTTCCAAAGCGGGTGGAATCGCCCACGAGATCGTTGTTTACCGAACATTGCCCGCCGAAGTAAATAAAGAGGGGTTAGCCGCCCTGAAATCGGGTGTGGACATGGTCACCTTTACGAGCGTTTCGACCGTTGAAAACTTTGTCGCCATTGCCAAACAAAACGGACTTGATCCACTCAACCTGCCAAGCAACCCACTCTTTGCCTGTATTGGATCCGTCACAGAACTGGCGGCAAGAGAAATGGGATTTCAAAATATTGTCGTTGCAAAAAAATACACCACCGATGGGTTACTCGAAGCCATCGCCAAATTGGAGACGCTATGACTTTGCTCGAACTTGAAACTCACCAATCGCAAATCGTCAATCGTAAATCGTCAATCGTAAATCGCCCGCGCCGCCTGCGCGCCACCCCCGCCCTCCGCGCCATGATCCGCGAGACTGAACTCAACGCGCGCGATTTCATTTATCCGCTGTTTGTGAGGCATGGGACGGGGCGAACCGCCATCGGCTCGATGCCTGGCGTGTACCAACTGTCAGTGGAGGAAGCGGTTCGGGAGGCGGAAGCCGCCGCAAAGTCAGGGGTGAGCGCTGTCATCCTGTTTGGAATCCCCAAAGAGAAGGATCCGATCGGGCTGGAGAATTTCGCGGAAGATGGAATTGTCCAGCAGGCGATTCGCGCCATCAA
>JAKANW010000540.1 GCA_021823555.1 Chloroflexota bacterium | reverse complement strand
TGACCTTGGGACTGGTTACTGTTCTTATAGCCGCCTGCCAGCCCCATCCGACGCCGCTTCCGCCTCCCATCGCTGCCGCGCCTACAACCATTCCAACCGCCACCGCCATCCCTCATGGCGACGCGATTCGTTTTGCGTTGGTGGGTGCTGCCACCCTGACCAACGTTTGGGCCTACTACGATCAACCCGGTGCGGACTACAACAACCGCGCCGTGCAGGATGGATTCTGGCCCAGTCTTTTCCACCTCTCGCCTCTCACCGGAACTTTTGAGCCGTACCTGGCCGAGGGAACGATTTCTCCTCTCGGGCTTGATTCCGGCTACTTCGCCTCCAACGTGACTCTGCGCCCGGGGCTGGTTTGGTCCGACGGTACACCGTTGACCGCCGCGGACGTGGCCTTCACGGTCAATACTGCTTTGACTTTCCACCTCGGCCTCGACTGGGCTTCCGCCTACAACCCGAATATCGTGTACCATGCCGAGGCGGTTGATCCGCTCACCGTGCGATTTTATTTCCGCACCCAACCCACTATCGAAGATTGGCAATACGGTGCGTTGCAGGGACCAATCGTCAACGCGACCTATTGGAAACCGAAGCTGACCAATGCGAATGCGCTGCTACAACCCAATCCTGACCTCGATAAGGCCATCCTGCAATTGAAAGCGGAAGATGCGGGACTGCAAAGCCAATTAAAGGATTTGCTATATCAATTGAACCTGCTCAATTCGGCCAGCTCGGCCGCACTCGCCAAACAGACCGAAATCTACGCCAAGCAGGAGGAGATCAACGCGGTCGAAAAACAAATTGACGATAAACAAGGCGAACGGGACGCGGTCTATGCCGCGGCGCGTCAGGTTCTGTTTGCCTTGGATGCAAGCGGCGAACCGACCTTTGGCCCGTTTCGCGCCTCCAGCCGTGGCGCAGATGAATTCGTGAACGCGGCCAATCCGTTGTTTCCATTTGGCGCGCCGCATTTCGACCGCGCCGTGTATCACGTTTACCCGAATGAAACCTCCGCACTGGACGCGCTGGCAAAGGGCGAAGTCAACGTGGTGCTGAAGCAGAATGGTCTTACGGACGCGGAGCAAAGCACTCGCCCGCTAGCCAGTGGGATTATTCCGGTCATGCCGCAGTTCCCGCGTTCCGATATTCGCCTGCTGGCGTTTAATTTATCCAACCCGGCGCTCTCCGAGACGAATCTTCGTCAGGCCATTGTCTGTCTGGCATCCCAACACTTTTTTCCCACGGCGGCGTATTATCCGTCGAGCTTGATTGTGTCAAAGAATGGGTTCGGTTACGCGGGTGCGGCTTCCTTTGCGTGTGCAGGCCTGGATGCAAAAGCGCGCTTGGAACACGCGGTCAGCCAGCTCGAGGCGGCGGGATACACCTGGGATGTGAAACCTGGTTGGGATGGCGCAGCCCGGCCGGGGTCTGGGTTGAGACGGAATGGGAGCAAGTTGCCCGCGTTCACGATTCTGGTCGAGCAGCAGGATGTGCTCCGGGTGGCAACCACTTCCGCCATTGCCGACCAGCTCAAAATCCTGGGCATGGATGCGAGCGTGGAGCAGGCAGACGCGGCGGAGGTGCTCTACCGCGTCTTCGACAGTCACCAGTTCGACATGGTCATCCTCGGCTGGCGGTTGGCGCGTTATCCTGCCTATCTGTGTGACTTGTTCGGGCCGGGCAATCCCTATTCGTATGAGCGCGCCGAATTGACTCAGCACTGCGATGCGTTTCGCTCGGCCCTGGATTTGGGGACCGCACAGCAGGAGGCGCAGGCGGTCCAAACCCTATTGGCTGGCGATGCGCCGGCGGCGCCATTGTATGCCGATGTGGGTTATGATGCATACGCGGGCGTGACATACCCGTTCGATGAAACGTTGGAAGGCATTACTGGACTGTACGGCGCGCCTGGGTTGGCGATACCGGCGGTTCCGTGATGGACAAATGTGCGAATGGGCGTGCGCCTGTGAAATTATTTTGTGAGTGGTCAAGGATCGAAGATGCGTGATTCGTGGAAGCTGTGGGTTTCCAAGATCCAGCCGGTTTTCTGGTGGTGGTTTTGGATCGTGGTGGGGATTGTTTTGCGTTTGCGGCAATACGCCGCCAACCGGTCTTTTTGGCATGACGAGGCCAGCCTGGCGCTCAACCTGGTGGAGCGCAGCTTTGGCGGTTTGACGCGCCCGTTGAGTTATGAACAAGGTGCGCCGATTGCCTTTTTGTTCATCGAAAAAACGATCATGCTTATTTTGGGAAACCGGGATTTTATTTTACGTCTCTTTCCCCTGGTCTCTGGAATCATAGCCCTTTATTTGTTGTATCGCATTGCGAAAGATCAGTTTGGGATTTCTGGGATGTTTGCGCTTGCAATGGTTTCGGTTGATTCGATCCTGGTCTATTATGCCTCCGAATTGAAGCAATATACCAGCGACATGATGTTCGCGTTGCTAATGATTTTCCTGTCGCTGTCGCGCATGGAGCGGCCGGTGCGAGGCCGGGACTTTTTGCTGTTGGGCGGGGTGGGCGCTTTTTCCATTTGGGCGTCGCATCCGGCGGCGTTTGTGTTGGCGGGGATTGGATTGGTTATGGCCTTCGATCGTTTGTGGCGCAAGGATTACACCTCCCTGGCCTGGCTGGTCGGTGTTGGATTGGTGTGGTTTGCAGCTCTGGGCGCGGAATATTTCCTTTCCTTACGTTATTTGGCGGCTGATCCTTATTTACAGTTTTACTGGCGCAAGGCGTTTCTGCCGCTGCCGCCTTGGGGAAATGTAGATTGGTATTACAAAACGTATTATTCGTTTTTGTTGATGAGCCTGGGCCGTACCGACTTGATTTTGAGTCTGCTCTTCCTGGGCCTGATTTTCATTGGCAGCATCTCTCTTCTAGTCCGTAAATGGAAGCTGGCGTTGGTCCTCATCCTGCCATTCTTCATGGTTGCGCTCGCCTCCTATTTGCAGAAGTATCCGCTCAAGGACCGCTTCATGCTGTTCCTGATTCCCCTGGCCATGTTGTTGATCACCGAAGGGCTTTGGCGGATGTACGCATTGGCGGCCCGCTGGAATCGCACCATGGCTTTGTTTTTGCCCGCTCTTGCCGCGTTGACGTTCTTTGGGTATGCTATGCTGACCACCTGGCCGGCGTTTTTACGACCGGTCCTCCAGGAGGAGATCAAACCGATCATGAAGTATGTAATGGATCATCGCACCCCGGCTGATGAGGTGTATGTCTATCATGGGGCGACGTCCGCGTTTACATATTATGCTCCGTTTTACGGGTTCAACGCCGGGCAGGTTATGGCTGCAAAGGATGAACCCAATCCCAAGATTGCTCTCGAGAATTTTTATGAGGACATGAAGAGTTTGGACGGCGACCAACGCGTTTGGGTCATCTTCTCGCATGTGACGGATTGTGGCGGATGCAAGGAGGCCCCGGAGACATTTTACGTCCAATACCTCGACCGCCTTGGCAAACAGATGGATCACTTCGCCGCCATCGGCGCGGACGTTTATCTTTATAACTTTAGCCCGTAGGAAACTGCCAC
>JAKANW010000539.1 GCA_021823555.1 Chloroflexota bacterium | reverse complement strand
GCTCGGACGCGATCTCGGACTGGGCCATCCTCAACGCGTTGATCAACGCTGTGGGCGGCGCGACGTGGGTGTCCTTCCATCATGGCGGCGGCGTGGGCATGGGCTACAGCCAGCACGCCGGGCAGGTGATCGTGGCCGACGGCACGCCCGAAGCTGCCAAGCGGCTGGAGCGCGTTTTGACAACGGATCCCGGCATGGGCGTTGTGCGTCACGCCGACGCGGGCTACGAGATCGCCATCGAAGCGGCCAAGCGTCACGGCCTCAAGATGCCGATGTTGAAGTAAAAAAGTCTGGAGAAAAATGGATCGAAAAAAGCTGCTGCTTCTTGGGGCTGTCGGTGTAATGATCGTTCTGGCGCTGGCCGCTGTCGCCGCGACCCTCCTGTACTTGAAACTGCGCCCCCAACCACCAAGCAATAACCCTCCCCCAACTGATTTGACGTATTGCAATCAGGGTCAAACGGAACTGTGCGTCGTTTCCTTTGGGGCCGACAATGCCAACCGGATGCTGATCAACTTTGTCCTGCCCGACCCATCTTTCCCCGCGTTTTACGTCAAGGTGCAGCACAACGATGGCGTGGGCCAATACGATTGCAAAGGCATCCAGGATTTTCCAACTAATGTCTATTGTGCGGGGGACCGGACGCCGCTGGGAGACCCGATCACTATCGAGGTCTACTCGAATGACAAGAATGTCCTGCTGGCGCAGGGAAACTTCGTAGTCTCGGCCATTGCCCTGCCCACCGCCGTGATGGATATTATCCCGACTCCCACCGCGCTCACGGCAATGCAGGAATTTACCGCGGCCGTTTCCACGCCCGGAACTGTTGCCGTATTTACGAACACCTTCGTGCCGCCTGTTTCCCCGTCGCAGACGCCGATATTTACACCTTCCGCAACCTCCGCCACTCAACAGCCGACCAGGACGCCCACATTGACACCAACCCGCGTTCCTGCAACGCCAACTCCTTCGCGAACGCCCACGCCTAACTCATATCCAAACTGATATCAGAGACTTAAGGCTTGCATTTTGGGAATGAACCTGTTATCTGACAGTTGGTCCGTGGTGGCTCAGCACGCGGGACTGTTGCTTTCCTTTCTTGTCTGCATAAGTTGGGGAGCCATCCTGGTAGTCGCCGCGCTGAAATACGCGGCGGGACAGAATCTCAGCATTTCCGATTTGACGGCGCTGGGGTTGGCAGGTTGGCCCCTGCCCGTGTTGCTGGTCAGCTTGTTTGTCTTTCTCCTTGGGGTGTTCACCCCGGCGCGCCCAGGCGTATGGACGCTGGGTATATTCCTGTTGGTGACCGGCGGGGCAGCCATCTTTGCGATACAGCGCATAAAACCGGGGATGCCCCTCCGTGATGCAAAGCCAGCCATCGCGCTGGGTGTGATCTTTCTCCTGCTGGTCATCCTGCGACTGGCGTTCGTAAGCAAAGCCCTGCTGCCCCTGTACTTTGACTCGGCTGAACACGTCCGTATCACGCAACTTCTGGCTGAGGACTATCAGAGGCTAAACCCCAGCGGAAAGTTCATCTGGCCAGTGCCGGTCTATTATCATGTTGGACTTCACGTAATCCTGGCCGTGCTCATGTCCAGCATCCATGTGGACATCAAAAGCGCGCTGCTGGTGATCGGGCAGATCAGTGTGGCGGCCACAGCCATTCCCCTGTTCGTGATCGTGCGGCAGGAAACCGAATCGGAATCGGCGGGATTATTTGCCGTCATTCTGGCCGGGTTGGGCTGGCTCATGCCCGCCCATTCCATGAACTGGGGCAAGTATCCCGCGCTGTTCAGCCTGGCGCCTCTCCAATTTACGCTGGGCGCAGCCTATCTGGCCAGCAAGTATAAAAGCAGGAAGATGCTCTTCCTGGCGTTGATAGGGACAGGCCTCTCGACCTTGATCCACTCCCGTTCCATCATCGTCATTTTTGCAGCGGGACTGTCGTGGCTGCTGACCAGTTTGTGGATGCGCCTGAATTTGACCCGGCGTATCCTGGCTTTTGCCCTGCTTCTCGCCGGACTGGCGATAGAAATTATCCTGGTGCTGGGGAACGAGGTGCTCAGTCCCTTGTTCGGCCCGTATGTGGAAAGCACAGTACCGGTCACGATCATGGTCGGATTACTGTCCGTGTTTGCCCTGAAAAAATATCCCCGCCTGACATTTTATTTGATCCTGGTGGTGGCAGTGTGCCTGGTCGGGTTATATGTCCCGGTGCCCGGCAACCCCTTCCTGACCATCCTGGACCGGCCCCTGATCGAGATGCTGCTCTTCATCCCATTCTCGATCCTGGGCGGCCTGGGATTTGCCGGTCTGTTTGACCTGATGTATCAGCGCAACATCTCTAATAAGCTCTTGAAAACGAGCCTGGCGGTCTTCCTTGCAATCGGGGTCATGACCCACGCGTTGACAACCTACAGCTTCTATCCATCGGATTGCTGCGGCATCGTCAGCACGAACGACCTGGCTGCGTTGGATTGGGTGAAGGAGAACCTGCCTGGAACGTCGCGTATCCTGATCGCCTCCACCGAGATCAAGATGTCGGCGCTCATCCCCTCGTCCACCGTCCCCGGCGCGGGCACGGGTGCGAGTACGGGCAATTGGCTCACCCATCTAATCAACAGGATACAGAATTGGCTAAAAAGCATCCTCGCGCGCGGGCTGGCATCGTCCAGCGGATCCTTTGAAACATCCGCTCCCATCGTTGGCACGGACGCGGGCATCTGGATCACTCCCTTGGTTGACAGGACGACCGCCTCCCTGCCATATACAACCGACTTCAGCCAGCAGAGCACCCTGGACACCCTCTGCCAGCAGGATATAAGTTATATTTACATTGGCGGCACCAGCCAGAGTTTTGCTGCATCTTCCATCAGGGAAACACCCAACTGGTATCAAATTGTTTTATATTTTCCGAACGCTCAAGTTTACCAAGTGATCGGCTGTCCCCCTTAACCTATCCAAATCCTGAAGAGTGGCCAATTTGGTGGGCTAACCCTATTTTCATGTGTTATTCTGAGGCGCGGAGCGCCGAAGAATCTCAGCGTTGCCAGTGAAATCATGAGATTCTTCACTCCCTTTGGTCGCTCACACCGTCCCGGTGTCCTTCGGAAGAATGACGCCTAGATACAGAAGCCCACTTTGTTAGCCACTCCCCAATCTTTTCAACCTCTTCTTCAATTCCCCTGTTAAACGGTGTACCCCGCGAACATCGCGGGGTATACCTTAGACCAACTCAGAGGGAGGAGAGAGAGTCTGTAAGGGGCAATCAATCGGAGGAGAAGTTTTGCCCGCTTTTAAACTGGATTGTGGTTCGGATTGGTGCCAGCCCAGGCGCAGACCGGCTTTTCCATCAAGTTACATTCGATGGCATTCGAGCAGCGATGAGCCAGCACACGAGCAGGCTGGTCGGGCAGAAACTCTGCGGGGTAAACCACTTCGACTTCCAGCGCGATCTCGCGCCCAACGTGCTCGCAATACTTGATTTCTTCCACTTGCCACGTTCGAAGCGCCATCTGACACCTCCGGGTTACACGCCCAGTTTA
>JAKANW010000538.1 GCA_021823555.1 Chloroflexota bacterium | reverse complement strand
TTGTTCATCATGGTCATATTCGCCTCTTCTCGAAATTTTAGATGATAAAGCGATTATAGCACGGGGCGATTGCGGCAACTTGTTTGTCCCATTACAATTTCGTTTATAATCCCGTGCCATGAACCTATCCGTGATCATCCCCGTGTATAACGAAAGCAAAAGCATCGAGGAAATCCTGCGCCGCGTCCAGGCCACTGATTTGGCGAATGAGATCGTGGTGGTGGATGACGGCTCTGTTGACGGAACGCGCGACATCCTCAAAAAATTGGACGGAAAAAAGCGCGTCCGCGTGATCCTGCATGAAAAGAACCAGGGCAAGGGCGCAGCCGTGCGGACGGGCATGGATGCCGCGACAGGCGACGTTCTGCTCATTCAGGATGCCGATCTCGAGTACGATCCGCGCGACTACCCCACCCTGCTGAAACCCATCCAGGAGGGTCTCGCGGACGTGGTGTATGGTTCGCGCTTTCTCGGAGGTCCACGCCGCGTGGCAATGTTCTGGCACATGGTGGCGAACTACCTGCTCACCTTCATGACCAACATCCTCTACAATACGATCCTGACCGACATGGAAACCGGCTACAAAGTGTTCCGCCGCAAAGTGGTGCAGGATATGCCGCTCCACTCGAAGCGCTTCGACTTCGAACCGGAGTTCACCGCCAAGGTGCTCAAACGCCGTTACCGCATCTTCGAGGTGGCGATCACGTTCAACCCGCGCGATTATTCCGAGGGGAAGAAGATCAATCTAAAGGATGCCTTCGAGGCTGTCTGGACGTTGTTGAAGTATCGGTTCGTGGATTGAGCGAGGCCCTCTTAAAAATTGCAGCGCGAGACGAATCTCGCGCTGCTTTTATTTTCCAAAGACGCTGAGCAGGAAACTTTCCAGTCCCTGCATCGCCGATCGCGCAGACAGCGATAATTTGTCCCCCAACCCTGTCGCTTCTGGCTGAACCGCCAACACCATGACACGCGGGCGGCGATGGACCGGTATTACCTTGAACAACAGGCACAAGTTGACCGTGTGCGTTGAAATGGACATCCCGTCCAATTCGGTCAGGTCGAGCAATGCCAAATCGCCCGGCGCGGCGCGCAGGTCCGCTGTGTCCAGCACGAGCACAAGGTCGGCTTGCGAGGCCTCGATCTGGCGCAGGAAATTTTCAGGGACGATGCCCGCGTCAATCAGGGGGATGTTGAGCCTGCCCTTCAGCCGCTCCGCAAGACGGGAGCCAAGCCCGTCGTCTCCCCGGGAACGATTCCCCACCCCCATAATCAAGACTTTCCTGCCTTCCACTCGTTGACGAAATTCTTCGTAGAAATCTGGTTGCATTGGAGTCCATTTTACATGATTCGATGGGCTATCTTCCTGACTGAATTCCGTAACGGATGGTACGCAGTTTTACTTGAATGTGTGCATTTTTCTCATCCTCCCCCTCTCCCGAAGGGAGCCTTAAAGCGCGCATCGCGAAGGGCTGGGACGAGGGATAAGGGGTTCACTCCAACTGCAATTCCACCGGGCAATGATCGGAGCCTTGCACATCTTCGTGGATGATGACATCTTTCACGCGCGGCACAAGCGCCTCGGACACGAGGAAATAATCAATGCGCCAGCCGATGCCGCGTTGACGAGCCGCGAAACGATACGTCCACCAGGTGTATTCCACTTTGTCGGGATACAGGCGGCGGTATACATCCACAAAGCCGCGATCGAGGAATCTTTGGACCCATTCCCGCTCTTCGGGAAGAAAGCCGGAGGTGGCCTCGTTTTCTTTTGGGTTCTTCAGGTCAATGGGCCTGTGAGCGGTATTGAAATCGCCGGTGATGATGACGTTCTCGCCCGCGGCGCGCAGACCATCGCAAATTTCCAGCAGGCGGGCGTAGAAATCGAGTTTGTATTCCACGCGTTCCTTGCCGCGCTGACCGTTTGGGAAGTAGATGTTGTAGAGCAGGAAACCGGGGTGACGGGTGCGAATGACGCGCCCCTCAGAGTCAAAGCGGGCGACGGCCAGACCCCGTTCCACGTCGAGGGGCGAAGCGGAGGTGAAGGTGGCCACGCCGCTGTAGCCGGGACGTTCGGCCGGGTTCCACGTTGCCTGGTAGCCGGGAAAGTCGCGCTGTTTTTCCGTCAGTTGCTCCGGGCGGGCCTTAATTTCCTGCACGCATAGAACGTCCGGCTGTTGGGCAAAGGCCCAGCCCAATGCGTTCCTGCGGAGGGCGGCGCGGATTCCATTTACGTTCCAGGTGATGATTTTCATGTGTTCGTTTTATGGTACACTTGCGAAGAAGCAAAATCCATGAGCGACAAAAACGTCAAGCATATTTTGTGCGTCGAGGACGAACCGGAGATGATTGACTTGATCCGGTTGATCCTGACCCGGCGAGGGTTCGAGGTCAGCGGGGCGTCTGGAGGCGTGGACGGCTTGAGCAAGATCCGTTCCGTCCATCCGGACCTCGTCCTGCTCGACTTGATGATGCCCGACCTCGATGGCTGGGAAGTATATCAGCAAATGAAAGCGGACGAATCCATGCGCGACATTCCCGTGATCGTGGTGACGGCCAAAGCGCAAAGCATTGACAAGGTGCTGGGGCTGCACATCGCCAAGGTGGATGATTACATCGCCAAGCCTTTCAGCCCACAGGAGTTGCTCACCAGCGTGGACAAGGTGCTGGCAAAACGAGCGAACTAGAAATCAGTGACTTACTTGGGCGTCCCAAAGCAGGGCGCCCTTTTTCATGATGAACACCATGCAAAAATTTATTTACGTTCAGGGGCGGGAGCGGAAACTGGCCTCTCCGCCGCGCGTGAAATATTGCGAGTCGTTCCTCTGCCGCCTGCGCGGACTCACCTTCCGCCCGCCGCTTACGCGCGACGAAGGATTGCTGCTCGTCTTCGGGCGCGACAGCCGGGTGGACTCTTCCATCCACATGCTGGGGGTTGGTTTCGACCTGGCCGTGTTTTGGATCAATTCAGAAATGAAGGTCGTTGATAAAGTGGTGGCGGGCGCATGGAAACCCGCCTTCTTTCCGAAAGCCCCGGCGCGTTATGTGTTGGAAGTCTACGCCGGGCGCATTGATGATTTCGAGATCGGACAATCGGTTGAGTTTCAACATGCGTAAACTTTCCCTTTTCTTATTGGCAATTTTTGTCCTGCTTCTTTCGGTGGGACCGGCCTCGGCGCAGGAAAGCGGGCCAATTTACATCGTCCAGCCGGGCGACACGCTTACTTCGATTGCGTCGCGCTTCGGCGTGACGGTGGACGCTCTGATGGCCGCCAACGGAATCAGCGATCCCAACCTGCTCTCCGCCGGGCAGGAATTGATCATCCCCGGTCTCGAGGGCGTGAGCGGAATCCTCGACACCGAGGTGATCGCCTTCGGCGATTCCCTGCGCGCGCTGCTGCGCCGCACACAGATGCCTCTCCCCCTTTTGCAGAAACTCAACCGCCTCGTCAGCCCAACGGAACTTTATGTGGGCGCGAGTCTGATCATCCCGAAGCAGGATACCACGAACATTCCGGCGCGGGCCGTTCCACACAATGGAGAGACCCTGC
>JAKANW010000537.1 GCA_021823555.1 Chloroflexota bacterium | reverse complement strand
GTTTCTGTAAGATGGACTTTATGTTTTCCGTTTGACATCCGTCCATCTTATCTTGACCCTACAACTTAATCAAGTTGAGGTAATAGGTCATTTAACCTGAAATCCTGGCAGGCATAGCCGCCCAAAGCGCGGTTCGATGCATCGTGGGAATTGGTCTTCCATTACATGAAGTTGCCTACTGCCAGTTGTCCGGATTGTGGACACGTCAGCGACCAGGTGCATGATGGGAGTGAAATACAAATGATTCGCGATTTACCGATAGTTGAGAGACGGTATTATCTGATTTACCGTGCGCGAACACTGCTCGAACATTGTGCTCGCTTTACCCCAATTAGCGCGATAATGAGAGCGTAGTATACGAAGATGCTTTATGGATAAAATACTTGCTCCAGATCTTCTAGGAATCATCATTCAGGTTATAGGAACCATTGTTGTGGCGTTCCTAACCAAAGGCGTCACGTCGAAAAAAGTAAGGATATTAACTTCCCCTACTGCCTATCTTGGTTGGGTAATAACAGGTGTAGCCATGGCGGTCGCGTTTGCCATTATTGGACTTCTATACAACGTGCTCACCAGGCCGAGCATTGCGGTAACAAATCCTGTCCCAGGTCAACAAATAGAGGTCCGCCTGGCAGAAACAGGGTCAGTTTCCTTTCTCGTGAGTGGAACTTCGTCGGGGGTATATTCCAGGTCCAACCTGCGGTTATATGTGCTCATCCACCCTGCTGAACCATTCGCATCCGGTTGGTGGATTCAGCAACCTGCCGCGGTCAACCGAAACGGTCAATGGGAAACCGTGGCCTGGCATGGCGCCAGGGAGTTCCCACCACAGCCAGGGGATAAGATTGATATTCTCATCGTTGTCGCTGACTCTGTGGATGTTGCAGGTCGCGCCCAAATAAGCGACCCCAAGGAAATAAAACCAGTAACACAATCTGACATCATTCGGGTCAGCATCGGGACAATAAAGTAGCACGTCAACGATGCCGTACCCGGCTGTGGACATTCGGACGGCCTGTTTACAAAGAAGGGAAATAGCGGCGACAGGGTACATTGACGATCCTTGCTTAACTTCAAAGACTGAACAGGAGGCATATTTATGCAATACCAGGAATTGGGACGCACAGGTTGGAAAGTATCTACCCTGAGTTTTGGCGCATGGGCCATTGGCGGGACCTGGGGGCCTGTCGAAGACACTGAATCATTAGCGGCATTACAGCGGGCCGTGGAGCTTGGCGTCAACTTCTTCGACACCGCCGATGTCTATGGCGACGGTCACAGCGAACGGCTGCTGGCGCAACTGCGCCGCCAACACAGGGAAACCATCTACATCGCCACCAAAGCCGGGCGGCGGTTGGATCCACATGTCGCAGAGGGTTACAATCGCGTGAATCTGACAGCCTTTGTAGAGCGCAGCCTCAAGAACCTGGATACGGAAGCCCTCGATCTGCTTCAACTCCACTGCCCGCCCACCCAGGTCTACTATATGCCGGAGTATTTGGAATACTTGATGATTTGGTCGAGGCAGGCAAGGTCCGTTATTACGGTGTGAGCGTGGAAAAAGTGGAAGAGGCCCTCAAGGCAATAGAGTATCCCAACGTGCAAAGCGTGCAAATCGTCTTCAACATGTTCCGTCATCGGCCCGCCGAGCTTCTATTTGAGCAGGCCAGGAAGCGAAAAGTAGGCATCCTGGCACGCGTGCCGCTGGCCTCCGGGATGCTCACGGGCAAGCTAAAACCAGATAACACCTTCGCGCCCGACGACCATCGAGCGTTCAACCGCCAGGGAGAGGCGTTCGACCGGGGCGAAACTTTCTCCGGTGTTGATTACAACCTTGGTCTGCAAGCAGTGGATGAATTGAAAGCTATCTGCCCGGCAGGGATGAGCATGGTGCAGTTTGCCTTGCGCTGGATCTTGATGTTCGACGCCGTAACCTGCGCCATCCCCGGCGCGAAGCGTCCCTCGCAGGCCGAGGAGAACTTCACTGCTGCAGATCTGGCTCCCCTCTCTGAGGAGACAATGGCCCAGGTACGCACCATCTATGACCGTCACATCCGGGGATTGGTACACTATTACTGGTAAACCTGGCACGTCATAACTACACCCCGCTAAACTTCCCGTAAAAAAATCCCGCCTCGTGCGGGATTTTTTGGCATTAACGATTTCCCCATCACGAGGATGAATGACTTGGCTTCCCGAAGAAAATCGTATAAAACACGATCATGCCAATCGTGGATGAAATCAGGCCATAACCAGCATCGAGGGTCTGGATGGTAAACAAAGCCGGACTGGCCAGGGCTGTGATGGTGTAATTGGCGAACAACGCGCTGAAAAGGTTGTTGGCTGCGTGCAAGCCCAGCGCGAGTTCCATGCCATTATCCTGCAGGGTGATGAGGGCAGCAAAAAAGCCAAAGGCAAAATAACCCAGCCCCATCAACACAGCGTTGGAGGCCATCTCAGGGTTTGCCGTATGCGGGAGGAAAAACAGCACGCCATTGATGAACGCCAGCATCCATTTGTTCTTCAGGCGCAAGCCAATCCATTGCAGAAGGTAGCCGCGGAAGAAAAGCTCCTCGGCGGATGTTTGGATCGGGATGAGGATCAACGCTGCGACGGCATAGATCGTCAGCAGCGCAGGTTGAAACGTCAGGACATAGCGACCCGGATACAACGATGACTCGACGATTGCAGATAATGCCGCGATGATAAACCACGCGCCTGCCCCGGCAAAGATTCTGGGCCAGCGGATGCGCGCTGCGCCCGTAACGAGAGTCCGCAACGGCCGCGCATGGATAAATCGCACCGCCAACAGCGTGGCCAGGATGAAGGGGATGAACGTCAGCATGGTGACGGTGAAATCCAGCAACACGGGGATGCCTGCGAAACCCGTTTTCGTAAATCCTGTAGACGGGTCGCCATCGAACAAGACGTACACCATCAAGGCAACAACGGGAATCGAACCGACGATAAACCAAATAAATAAGATCCCCGGGAACGAGATCAGATATCGCCGCCAGTCGTTTTTGCCTGTACGCGCAATTTCCAGAAAACCATTCATTGAAGAATCTCCCATTTATATTCGAGCCACGAGCCAAGCGAATATTCTACTCGAAACAAGCGCGTTAAAGATCGAAAAAAGTGGTGGACAGTAAATCTGCCTTCCGCTTTACCCATAAACTTGACCGGTGATGAGAGAGAAGCCCCGCTATAATTGAAATGACGGGACGGCCGTGCTGGCGTGCGGCGCAGGCTTCAAACCTGTGATGCTACTTGCCTGCAAAGCAAGTAGATGTGGGTTCGATTCCCACTCCCGTCTTTGCAATAACTGTTGACTTCAACACATCAGGAAATGCAATGGATGTTTCGACGGCTTTTTACAGCGCGGCCAACTCGACTGCGCCTTTGTTTAATGGTTCTTTATTATTCTGGAGATGAAAAATGAACATTGCCGCGAATATCGTTATCGCCATCGTCGGAGTTCTGCATATCGGCTTCCTGATCCTTGAGATGTTCCTGTGGAAGCAGCCCTTCGGATTGAAGACCTTCAACA
>JAKANW010000536.1 GCA_021823555.1 Chloroflexota bacterium | reverse complement strand
CGCTGGAACAGGTCGCGCCGATCACGCCCACAATATCCGGGTCGGCGGCGATTTGCTCCGCGCCCTTTTGTCCGCCTTCGGCAGTGCATTGGTCGTCCACTTTGACCAGTTCGATCTGGTGACCAAACACTTCCTTCTTCTCCGAAATTGCGATTTCCACACCACGCAGGGCATCTGTGCCGTAAGGACTATTAGGCCCGCTTAACGTGAGAAGCACTGCGATCTTGATGCTGCCCCGGTTTGGCACGACAACACATCCGAGTGGATCATCGCATTTTGGGGGCTTGGCGATGCAGGCTGTCAGGATCAGGCTGACCGCCAGCACCAGATTAATGAGGTACAAAGTCCTTTTCTTCACTTCGCCTCCATGGTCATTGGCCTAGGAATATTTAGACCACATTGTACTCTCGAATCGGCTCTTCCTCTTTAAAAGACACCGGTTTTGCGCTGAAACGATAATTATTTGAAAGGATTTATCAGGGATCGGTTCAATAAGGATGATGTCGAAAATTTCCCAACAAAAACCCGTTTTCACGCCTTCGGCGGAAAACGGGTTTTGTTCCAGTTATCTTGCCACGAATTTGAATTTATTCGACGCCGAGATAGGATTTCTGTACCATTTCGTTTTGTTTGAGATTCGCGGCAGTATCACTTAGGATGATCTCGCCAGTTTGCAGAACGTACCCGCGATTGGCGATGGAGAGTGCCATCAAAGCGTTTTGCTCCACCAGCAGGACGGTGGTGCCTTCCTTGTTGATGGTGACGATTGTGTCGAAGATCAGTTCAACCAGCAAAGGGGAAAGCCCCATGGATGGTTCATCCAACAAAACAATGCGCGGGCGGGCCATGAGGGCGCGTCCCATTGCGAGCATTTGCTGTTCACCGCCGGAGAGCGTTCCACCTTTTTGGTTGATACGTTCCTTCAGGCGCGGGAATAATGTGAAGACGCGATCGAGGTCGTCTTTGATCCCGGTCTTGTCCTTTCGGGCATACGCGCCCATCTCAAGGTTTTCCAGCACGGTCATGCGAGGAAAGATCATGCGACCCTCAGGGCTTTGAGCAACGCCGCGCATGGCAATCTCGTGCGACGGAAGTTTTTCGAGCGCTTCACCCTCGAGAAGAACCGTCCCGGAGCGCGGCTTGTTGATGCCCTGAATGGTGCGGAGTGTAGTGCTTTTGCCTGCCCCGTTCGAGCCGATCAGCGTAACGATCTCGCCTTTTTCGACTTTGATCGAAATCCCTTTCAAGGCATGGATGTTGCCGTAGTAAGTATGAACATCTTTGAGTTCAAGCATAGTTTCCTTCCTGCCTTTACTTGGTGGCGGTGCCTTTGCCGAGATAGGCCTCGATCACCCGCTGATTCTTCTGTACTTCAGCCGGACTCCCTTCAGCGATTTTTTCGCCGTAATCCAAAACGGAGACGCGGTCCGAGATTCCCATCACGACGCGCATGTGGTGTTCGATCAAAAGGATTGTCAAGCCGAGTTCCTTGCGCAGGCGCTGGATGAAGTTGGTTAGATCAATGGTCTCGTTCGGGTTCATACCGGCGGTCGGCTCGTCGAGGAGAAGAAGCTTGGGATCAGTGGCAAGCGCACGGGCGATTTCGAGGCGGCGCTGGAGTCCATAAGGAAGATTCTTGGCAGTCACATTTGCATCCGAGCGTTTTAAGCCGACGAAATCCATCAGTTCCAGTGCTTTCGCGCGGGCATTGGCTTCTTCCTTCATCGTACCCGGATCACGAACGATCTGCCCGATGAGATTCGACTTCAAACGCACGTGTTCGCCGACGAGCACGTTCTCAATTGCGCTCATGTTGGCGAATAGGCGGATGTTTTGAAAGGTGCGGGCAATTCCCAGGGCGGTGACCTGAAACGGCTTCAGTTTTGTGATGTCGTGACCATCGAAGAGCATCTCACCGGAGGTGATTCGATAAATACCGGTCATGCCGTTGAAGAAAGTGGTTTTGCCTGCTCCGTTCGGGCCGATGAGACCAGCAATCATACCCTTCTCAATAGTGAAATCAACATTGTTGACGGCGGTCAGGCCACCGAACGTCTTGGTGACTTTACGAGCTTCAAAGAGATTCACGGCTGATCTCCTACTTTTTGGCTATCCCGGCGGCTTTTGCCTGTGGGGAGTCGTTTTTTTCAATAACGGGTTCGGCGGGAGCTTCCTCTTCAGTAGCATGTAATTCCATGCGCCGCTGAGGGTTTGGCACCAAGCCCTCAGGTCTGACTGCCATCATGATAACCAGAGTTAAACCGAACAATAAGTAGCGATATAGGATGGGATTGGCGTTTTGAGCCACTGCGGCCTGCAACGTTGGGTTATGTGCAAGTGCCGGCAGGATGGTGTGATTGAGCAGACCTCCAAGAAAATCTTTCAGAGCCGGGAGGAAAAGGCGGTCTGCCGTCAGGAGGACGAGGCCGCCGACGATCACCCCATATATGTTTCCTATGCCACCCAAAATCACGGTACACAGGATGAGAATGGACGCGCTGAAATCGAATACGCTGGGGAAAATGCCTGAGATGTACGCGGCATAAAATGCCCCGGCGAAGCCAGAGAAAGTCGCGCCCATTGAAAAGGCCAGCAATTTGGTGTGGACCGGGTCAATACCCATTTGAGAGGCGGCCAGTTCATCTTCCCGGATCGCCATCCATGCGCGTCCAAGACGGCTGGCGTGCAGGCGATTGATCAGGAAGATGGACAGTAATATGATCGCGATGATCAGGAAATACCACGGGATGGGCTGAGCATTTGTGAACAACCCAATCAAGGGCAGGTAGGGGCGGCCAATGGGGTTGATCCCCCTCTCTCCGGCTGTCAGGTCGACATGGGACATCAACGTAATACATGCCAAGGTTGGTTGCCCGCCGAATAGGCGGATGAGTCCGGGAATAACCCAGCAGGTGAGCGGGTCCTGGATGGTTACATCAATCAGGTTACGGAACACGACCGGGATGATCTCGCCGAATCCGAGCGTCACGATAGCCAGATAGTCGCCGCGTAATGGTAATGTGGGAGCGCCAAGGATTAACCCAAATATAGCGGCTACTCCTGCTGCTATCCAAATTACCAGCCAGAAGTTCATGTAAATGTTATGTTGAGGTGATGAAAGAATACCAGTGGTGTAGGCGCCGATGGCAAAAAAAGCGGCATAGCCCAGGTCAAGCAGACCAGCATAGCCTACCACAATATTCAGTCCCATGCCGAGGATCACAAAGATAAGTGCGAAGATGACCTGGGCCAACCAATTCAACCTGGTGAAACTATCCACGAAGGGAAAAGCGATGATAACCACCGCCAGCATGATCAGTCTGCCGGTGCGTTCTTGTTTTTCAGGCAGGCCATGAAGAGCAGCGGTAATTAGAGTAAATGCGATGCCGCCAAGCACCCCCAGGAGGTTAGCGGGAATGACCACGCTTGAATCCGCAGGGAGATGGCCGATGGCTGGCTCAACAACGTAATTCTGTAACAGGCTCAAGACCAGAAGTACTAGGCCTGAGGTTGCCGCTGCTGGAAGGGCTCGCATGGCTGTCTGGTAAGGGGA
>JAKANW010000535.1 GCA_021823555.1 Chloroflexota bacterium | reverse complement strand
CACTTTGGTCTGAGACTCGAACTGCGGCGTGGGATGCTTGACCGAAACAATGGCGGTCAGCCCCTCGCGCGTGTCGTCGCCGGTGAAGTTTGGGTCGGAGTCTTTGAGCAGGCCGTTCTTGCGGGCATAATCATTGATCACGCGGGTCAACGAGGCGCGCAAACCGGTCATGTGCGTGCCGCCGTCGATGGTGTTGATGGTGTTGGCAAAGGAGTAGACCGACTCGGTAAACGCATCCGTATACTGAATGGCCGCTTCGATACCGATGTTCTCGATCTCTTTTTCCACATAGACAACCGGATGTAGATTTTCGCGGTTGCGATTCAAGTAACGAACGAAGGAGGTGATGCCGCCTTCGAAGTAGAAGGTCATCTCGCGGTTGGCGCGCTCATCCACGAAGCGGATGGTCACGCCGCGCGTCACAAACGCCATTTCGCGCAAACGCTGGACGAGTGTATCGAAGCGGTAATCGAAATCTTCAACGAAGATCTGCTTGTCGAATTTAAAGGTTTGCTTGGTGCCGGTATCGTTTTCCTTCACCTTGCCAATCGGCTGAATCTTTCCCTGCGGCACGCCGCGGTGATATTCCTGCCGCCACAATTTTCCATCGCGTTTGACTTCGGTGATCATCCATTCGGAAAGCGCATTGACCGCGCTGACACCCACGCCGTGCAAACCGCCGGAGACTTTGTACCCGCCTCCGCCGAATTTGCCGCCCGCGCCGATCACGGTCATGACCACATCCACGGTTTCCATCGGTTTGCCGTTCGCGTCCTTTTTGGTCGGGTGTGGACCGACCGGGATGCCGCGGCCGTTGTCTTCCACGGTCACACTGCTATCGGGATGGATGGTAATGTCGATCTGGGTGCAGTAACCGGCCATGGCCTCGTCGATGGCGTTGTCCACCACTTCGTAAACAAGGTGGTGCAGGGCCTTGATATCTGTGCCGCCCACGTACATGCCTGGGCGCTTGCGAACATGCTCGACGCCTTCCAAGGCTTGAATGGAACTGACATCATAAGTTGAGTTGTTTTTGGTTTCAGTCACAATGACCTCCAACGATCATTACACGCTAGGTGAAATCTGTAAAATACCACGTGGTTTGATAAAAGTGGGTTACATGTGCGGCGCGGCCGTTCCGGGACGCAGCCGCTCGATCACGATTTCCAGCCAGGCATTCATATCCCGGTAATAGATGAAACTGGCTGCCAGCAGGGCCGTGGTGACAAACGCATGGCCCGCTACGCCAACCAGCAGCATCCATGAATCATCGGCAGGGACGCTCCATAAAAAGTTTAGTCCCTGGCTGACGAGGAAAATAGCCAACACGAACATGCTTGCCGATGGCAGGGTAAAACGCGCCATCCGAAAACTGGTGTGGATGGAATGGAATACATTCTGTCCTCGCAGAAAGATCCCGTGTGGAGCAAAGAAGATCGGGACAACGACCCAGGACCCTAAAATGGCCAGCAGGAAGAAGGCCGCTTGCATGATGTAAACGTTGATCCAATTCAACAATGACAATACCAACAGGGTGGGCAGACCGATGACGAACGCCAGGATGGTAAATCCAATGGAAAACAACAGGGTTTGCAGGATGGCGTTAAGGGACTTTTTGGAAACCTCCGGGTCGCCGATCAGGGCCGAGACGCGGCTGAAATAAAATCCGCCGGCGATCCATCCCATCACGATCAACAGGCACAACCAGCCAAATAGCGCAAACCACGAACCGACCTCGTACACCTTGGGCGCGCCTAGAGGCGTGGTCACCGGCATCTTGGATTGCATCAGGCTCGAAATTCCCACCGGGAACGTCCGCAAGAAACTGAGCAAATTGAACTTCTGGAGAAAATCCGACAGCACTTGTTGCCCGGTCTTCATTTGATCGAGTTGCGCACTGTTCAATAAGCCGTAGTCTGTATAAAACTTCATTGTATCTGCATAGGACTGGAGAAAGATGGATTGGACGCTCAAACGGGGGCCAAGCCACAGTAGGATGTCCAGCGCCAGCGGCAGGAGAACGACCGCCAAGTGGCTGGAGATAATATCCAGCCCGGCTTTTAATGCGCCAATTACGCCAGGCGGCGGCGGAAGTTGTTGGATTTTTTCTGGAGAGTTCATAACCGATTAATTTTACCATACCGGGTCTCTTGGCAGGCCTTGCCCACCGGGTTACAATCTCAGCATGGAAAATCGCTCTTTTCTGCCCGAAACCGAACGGATTGGCGTGTTGACGGCAGCGGTTCTGCTTACATTAGCTCTGACGCGTTTGCTCCCGGCCTCGGCCATTGAACTTCGCCTCGCCGTTGGAAATTTTTTCATCACCTACCCCATCAACCTGACCACTGTGTTGACCCTGCTTGCCGGCGGCTTGACCGCCACCGGTATGGACTGGTTGTTGCGTAGCCACCCCGCTTTGGGAAATCGTTCACCCGTGGAACATTGGCTGCTTCCCACACTGACTACGCTGGTCACTGGCATTCCACTTGCCCTTCTGCCAGGCGGACTTTCCTGGTGGGTGACATTTGCCATCGCCGGGACGGTGCTGGTGGTGGTCTTTATCGCGGAATATATCGTGGTAGATGCTGCCGCCCCCAGTTATTCCGCAGCGACGGTCCTGCTGACGGCGCTTTCCTTTGCCATTTACCTGATTCTGCTGGTGGTGTTACATTCTTCCGATCTGCGTTTGATCCTTGTCCTGCCTTCGGTCCTCATCGTAAGTGGGTTGGTTTCACTGCGCGCCTTGCATCTGCGATTGCAGGGCCGCTGGGAATTTGCTTGGGCGGGCGGCATTGCCCTAGTTTCGGTGCAATTGGCTGCTGCCCTGCACTACTGGCCGCTGACTCCCATCCGTTTCGGTTTGGCATTACTCGGCCCGCTCTACGCTCTCACCTCACTGGCTGGCAGTTTGGAAGAGAATGTTTCCATCCGCCGCGCGTGGCTGGAACCCGTAATCGTGATGGCGCTGGCTTGGACTGTGGCCGTCGTTCTCGGCTAATGTACACCTCACTGACGTTGAAGAAGGAACATTTGGAACAAATGATCCGCCATGTCGAGGCGCAAGTGCCCATGGAAGCGTGTGGTCTACTAGCCGGGCGCAATGAACGAGTGGAGTCCGTGCTGCGGGTGGCCTCCGCAGCCCCAAGTCCGGTGCGCTTTCGCATGGATCCGGCCGAACAGTTGCGCGCCTTTGAGTGGATTGATGAACATGGTCTCGACCTCGTCGGAATCTTCCATTCGCATCCCGCGGGACCCGCGGCGGTCTCGCCCACTGATATTGCTCAGGCGGCCTATCCGGTTGTTTACATCATTTTGTCGCGAACTGGCGAGACTTGGATAGCGCGCGGGTTCTGGATTGAAGCGGGTCAGGCTATTGAAGTTACCTTGATGGTGGAGTAACCGGTAGATTTTTTTTGTGTTATCGTTTGTATCCTACTCAGGAGTGTGTCTGTGACTGCGATTCTGATTGACCTTGGCGTGGTTTTGCTGGGATATATTCTCGGCTCCATTCCTTTTGGGTTGTTGATTGTAAAGGTGAGTACCGGCAAGGATATTC
>JAKANW010000534.1 GCA_021823555.1 Chloroflexota bacterium | reverse complement strand
CGATCTAAGGCACTCCTTATTTCACCCTCGTGGATGACGCCATGGTGTCCATGCGCTATGCCCGCAACCTGGCAGGGGGGCACGGCCTGGCGTGGAACATCGGCCAGCCGCCCGTGGAAGGCTTCACCAATCTGGGCTGGGTGCTGGTGATGGCTTTCCTGCATTTGTTTCCCTTTTCGCCAGCGAACATCTCGCTGGCCGTCATGGTCATCGCAGCCGTTATTCTACTGGCAAATATCCTGGTGGTTTTTCAGATTGTCCAGGTGTTGGATCCGTCCGCGGAATACGCGCCGCTCATCGCCGCAACGATGACCGCCTTCTACTTCCCTCTTGTCTTCTGGTCCCTGCGTGGACTGGAAGTCGGCGCGCTGACGTTAACCATCAGCAGCGCACTTCTGCTTACCCTCCGTATCGCCCAAAATACAGAGCGTTTACCACAAAGTCACGAAGGCACAAAGTCACAAAGTGTTTATAGCGCACTCTTCTTATCGAGCCTCCTCGGTTTGGCCCTGCTCCTGCGTATGGATGCAGCCCTGCCTGTTGCACTCATCGTAGTCTATCTTTTCAGCAAGTCGCCACGCAAGGCGATCTTGCCCGCGCTGTCTGCTCTTATCATCCTGGCTGCCATCCTGATCTATCAAAAAGCCTACTTTGGAGATTTCCTACCCAATACCTACTATCTCAAAGTCAATGGCGTGACCCACTGGGAACGTATTCGCGTTGGCTTGCTGGCGCTGATCAATTTCGCCTCGCGTGATTTTCTCATGCCGCTATTCTTTATATTGATCGGCCTGGCGCTCTATAAAGACTTGCGCAAGCGGGAAGCCCTGCTCCTGCTGTTCCTCTTCCTGGCGCAGATCAGCTACTCGGTCTGGGTGGGAGGCGATTACGCGGAGGAGTTGGTCAACTCGGCTAACCGGTTCATCTCACAGGGCATGCCCGCGCTGTTCATCCTGTTCGCGCTCGCGCTGGATCGCTTTATCAGAGCAGCTTCGACTCCCCAATTCAAACCGGTACTTGCACTGGCAATCGGACTCGGCGCGGCGCTGGTCGTCAGCGGGGAATCGTGGGCCACCTGGGTTATCAGCAACGCGCCCATGCTGCGGACAGACATCCAGCGGGTCAAGATTGGTTTGCTCATCAAGGAATCCACCGACCCCGGCGCGGCGATCGCCGTCCATGCCGCGGGACAGATTCCCTATTTTTCCGAACGAACCACAATTGATTTGCTCGGCAAGAGCGACCCGGTCATTGCCAAGGGGCCGCCCGCCACAGATTTCGCGCCCGGCCACAATAAGTGGAATTACAGCTACAGCATCTTGCAATTAAAGCCGGATGTGATCGCCGATAATTTCAACAAACTGACTGGCTTCATGAGCGATGTAGATGAATACCAGCGTTTGCCCAATGGAATTTATATCCGCAAAGATAGCAAACTGGTGAACGTAAGTAAACTCTCGATGGATTACAAATAATCTTTCATGCCATGCTCGACAGGCTGGCGTTGAACAACGAAGATGAATGTGTGATCCTCTGATGTTCTATTCAAAGCTGCAGGTCGTGAAGAATGGATATGTGGTCTACCCCTTCCCGGACCACGACGATTACCAGGAAATGCTGGAAAAGGAACACGGGCAGAAACAGGACGCCGGCAGAAAACATTGCTGACGTTACACGCCATCCCGCAGAAGATAAACGTGGATTTCAGGAACTTGCGGGACGTTTTACACAAGAAGAGATATTAAATGACGACTCCCGAAGCCAGGCTCCGGGAGACGTTGTTTAACTTACTTTTTACGTGGATCAAGCAGGCTGTGCCGCTTTGACTACCGCATCTTCCAGCATCTTGGTCGTGAGGGACTTCGGGCGCTCGATGGGCATACCGAGAGCGCGTGCCCACACGTAGTTGGCGGTCACGCCCAGGGCGCGGCCGACGCCGAACAACACGGTGTAGAAGTCGAAATCGCGCACGCCATAGTAGTATTGTAGCGTGCCGCTGATGGCATCCACGTTCGGGGCCGGATTTTTGGCTTTGCCCTGCTCCTTGAGCACGGTCGGGACAACATCGAAGACCAGGTCGGCCAGGCGGACGAGATCATCATCCGGGAAGTACTTCTTGGCAAATTCCATCTGCGCCATGTAGCGCGGATCGGGTACGCGCAGCACCGCATGTCCGTAACCGGGGATAACGTGTCCGCTGTTCAGCGTATCCCAGGCGAACTTATACAACTCGTCGCGGGTGGGAACGCCGCCGAACTGCTTGTGGACATCCAGCAGCCAGCCCAGGCACTCCTGGTTGGCCAGGCCATGCAGAGGTCCGGCCAGACCATCGAGCGCGGCCGAGAAGGAATAGTAAGCATCCGAGAGGGCCGAGCCGACCAGGTGCATCGCATGAGCCGAGACATTGCCCGACTCGTGGTCGCTGTGCAGGATGAAATACAGGCGGGCCAATTCCGCATAGCCCTTGCGATCTGCAACGCCGATCATCCTGGAGAAGTTGGCGCCATAGTCCTGCCGGGGGTTGTATTTCGGTTTCTTGGTCTCGCCGAAATATTTCATGCGGTAGATGAACGCTGCAATCACGGGCAGTCTGGCGGTCAGGTCGAGGCTGTCTTCAAGGGCCGCTTCCCAGTACTGGTCCTTCTTCATTTCGTGATACTTATGGGCAAAGACCGAGCCGTTTTGCAAAGCCAAGACAGCCTGCGAGAAGAGCGTCATTGGGTGCGTCTCTTTCGGCATGGCCTTCAACATCTTGTACACGTACTCCGGGACGACTGCGCGTTTGGCCCATTCGGCCTCGACTTCCAAAGCCTGGTCACGGGTCGGGACTTCGCCAACCATCAGGAGGTAGTACAAACCACCGACCAGCGGCATCTTGTTGCCGCGCGCCTTGGGCAGCGCCTTCAAGACCTCAGGGATGGACATGCCGCGGAAACGGATGCCCTCCGCCGGGTCCACGAAGGAAACGTCGGTCAGCAGGGATTTGATGTCGCGCATCCCACCGACAACCTGTCCGACGGTCACATTGGCTACGACGACCTCAGCATGTTCCTTGCTCAGGGATTTGACGCGCTCACGCCAGGCAGGCAGTTGTGCTTCGATCTTCTCGTGTAGAATCATTTGAGACTCCTTTGACAAAAAGGTTTTATCGAAAACAAAACGTCGAACGCCATGTTGATTTGACGTTCGACGTGTACGATCTAGAGTTTTACCAGATTGCGCAGCGCATCGTGGGTTTCCTTGACGGCTGCAGCGGACTTGTCGAAAGCTGCTTTCTCGGTTTCATCGAGGCTGTATTCGATGATCTTCTCCACGCCTCTGCGGCCCAGCATGACCGGCACACCAAAGAACATATCGTTCAGGCCATACTCGCCCTGCACATAGGCTGCACAGGCGACAATCAGGTGCTTGTCCTTGAGAATGGCTTCCGCCATCTGCGCCACCGCAGCCGAGGGAGCGTAATAAGCCGAGCCGGTCTTGAGCAGGTTGACGATCTCACCGCCGCCCTTGCGCGTGCGGTCGACGATCGCGTCCAGTTTATCGGCGGCCAGGTACTGGTT
>JAKANW010000533.1 GCA_021823555.1 Chloroflexota bacterium | reverse complement strand
GCCATGCCTGTCGCATCCAAAGGTTACATCATGTTCAAGATGTTTCAATTGTAACCGATAGTGTCTGAATTATCTGATTTCATCCTGCTCGACGTAGCGCGATTGATCACTGGCATCTACACTCTGTGCGCCCGGCTTTCGTGTACATTTGTGGCAGAAAATTACAGCCTCGTTTAAGTGCAGTGCTGCCCACGAAAAAGTACTGGAATTCAATTTCGATTTGTGCTACAGTAATATTAAGAAGAGATGTTCATTTCGTGAAAGGAGTTCCCCATGTCTCCCAAGAGACTGAACATACTTCTTGCCGATGACGGCTCCGAACATGCCCAGGCCGCAGTCGCACTGATTCAATCCCTTCCCCTGCCAGAGAAAAGTCGCATCCAAGTCTTACGCGCCTTCGGCCCGGGACAGATCGACGCCCTGCCCGGCTTCGAACGCGCCCTCGAACGGACGCGCTCGCAGCTGCAAGGCAGCGGTTTTCAAGTGAAAGCCGATATGCTCCTCGGCTATCCCGCCGAAATGATTTTGGATTATGCCGAGAAAAACAAACCCAGCATCATTGTAATGGGCGCCAAAGGGTTGCGCGCCACCCTCGGTATTTTGCTCGGCGGCGTGGCGCAGCAAGTGGTGGAATATGCCAACTGTCCCGTGCTGGTGGTGCGCGCACCGTTCCGGGGGTTACGGCGCGTCCTGCTTGCCATTGATGAATCAACATACAGCCAGCAGGCAACGCGTTACCTGAGTCAGTTCCCGCTCCCGGAACAGGCGGACCTGCGCGTGATCCACGTCCTGCCGCCCCAACAACAGCCCATTATGATGGAACCTTATTTTGGCGGCTGGCAGACTTCGTATATGATGGCCCCGTCGGAGGAAGAGGAGACCGCCATCCTCGAAAAGCAGGCGAAGGCGGGCGAAGCGCTTCTGGCGCGGACCTCGAGTCTGCTTGCCCGTCACGGGCTTAGGTCCACCCCCGTGGCGGTCCGTGGCGACGCGGCCACAGAGATTATCGAATATGTCAAGTCCGAGCAAATTGATTTAGTCGTAGTCGGTTCACGCGGGGTCAGCCAGTTTAGGAGTTTCCTGATGGGCAGTGTCACCCGCAAGCTGGTGCATTATTCCTCGTGCTCGGTGTTGGTTGTAAAAGCCCCCAAAAAGGAGTAATCCTATGGAAGTCGAAATTGGAAAAGTCACCCATTTCTATAACCATCTTTGTGTGGCAGTTCTTTCACTCGATGCCGGTCTCAAGCTTGGGGATAAGATTCACATCATGGGTCATTCCACCAACTTTACCCAGCGCGTCTCATCCATGGAGATCGAACATCATAGCGTGGTGTGGGTAAAGCCGGGCGATGATGTAGCCGTCGTCGTCACCGAACCGGTGCACGTGAATGACCGGGTTTATCGCGTGATCGAAGAGGCGATCGAGCCTGTCGGTTGAGGCGTGGGGACGGAGACGTCAGGGAGCAGAAACCAGCTTCAAGTCACGCGTGAACCGAGGGGCATTTGTGGTTAAAGAAAAATCTGCGGGCCAGAGCTGGTCCGCAGATCGATTCATTCTCGAAATGAAATCTCAGGGCAGGGTTTGATAGATTGCCAGCCAGTTGGTGGCAATTTGGTATTGCGCGTCCTGAAGCGGCATCTTTCCGGCGCAGACCTGGTCGTGCAGGTAGTTCTCGACCTTGTCCTTTTCGTGGAAGCCGGGACGCGGGTCGGCGGGTTCGGGCCACAGGTTGGCGATGTCGTTCGAACCGCCGAGTTCGAGTGAGATGAGGTGATCCACCTCGTATTGTCCTGGCGCATGGGAGGTGATCCCATATTCCGCGTACACGTCGTTCTTCTCCGAAGTCGGCACGTCGCGCACGCCCGAAGAATAACCGGGTTGGCAGATTTTATCCACGGTGGCATTCGGGAAGATTGCGCCGGGGGTGCACTGCGCATCGGGCAGCGCATTGATAGAAACACAGCCGGAGGTTTTGGTGCGCTGGCTGATAGTGCCAGTGGAATTGCCGCTGGCCGTCGAACCGTTGGCGGGCGGTTGGGGCGTGGGCGGCTGGGTGGGCTGGAACCAGGCTTGGGCAAAATAAAAGATAAAGACGATCGCCGCGATAAGGATGGTGAGTAAAGATGTGGTACCTTTGCGATGTGGCATGTTATCCCTGAATCAGTTGGGCGGAATGGTCTTGAAAAATTTCCTCCGCGGCCGGGCGGTATTCCTCGGGCGCGTTCATGATAACCAGAATGCGCCCGTTTGTGACTGCCTCCTGACATTGGTTGGCAGCTTCTTCGGAAAGGCCCTGTTTGATCAGGGTTTTGGCAAGGCTTTCCGGCAACGCGCCGCGCAGGAGGGTTTGACCTGGCAGGAGCGCTTCGCTTTGTGCGGCGTCGCGCGTAATAACGGAAACATCCTCTAAATTGAACTCTGCTTCCGAGAGGTTGTTGAGCAGGGTGTCAACGGTGGTCGTGTTATCAAAGAGTGCGATAATCATGGGGCGAATATACTCTGCTTTGAGGAGGGTTGCAAGTATTGTCGGCGTCTACCGCAAATGGCCGCCAGTCTGTGCCTCGTCTAGGACGGCGAGGATTGTCCGCACCAGCTCGCGGGCGGAGGACTCGCTCAGTTCCACTGCGACGCGGGCTGAGGGTCCGAGTGATGCGTTGACGAAGTCAATATTCAGGGCGTGTTCGTATGGCGCGTTGAAGGGGTGGTCGTAAGAGACGCTAGCTTGCTGGACAGTGAACCAGCCGCTGGCTCCCTTGGCGCTGCCTTCGATTTTGGCGTTTTGGTTGATCATGGTGCACATGGCGTTCCTCGTTATGCCAAATATTTTTCGAGAAAGGCAAAGACCTTTTGCCAGCCATCCTCGGCTTGCGCCTGGCGGTAGTTGGGACGGTGATAGTAAAAGAAGCCATGCCCCGCACCCGGGTAGGAATGGAAATCATACGTCTTCCCGTACTTTTTTAATTCCACTTCGTGTTGTTTGACTTGGTCCGGGGAGGGACTGGTATCGTCTTCGCCGAACAATCCCAAAATGGGGCAGGAGAGACCTTTGGTGTATTCCAGCGGAGCGACTGGTTGTTTGGAAGAAAGCTGATCGGGGCGCATTACCACGTTTCCGCCCCAACAATCCACCAGCGCGTCGAAACCGGGAGCGCGGCAGGCGGCTAGGTAGGCGTGACGTCCGCCTGAGCAGGTGCCGAAGATACCGACCTTTCCGCTGGCGTAGGGCAGTCCACGCATGTGTTTCATTGCGCCGGCCAGGTCGCCCACGGCCTGGTCGTCCGCAATGCCGCCCTCCGAGCGGACTTTGGCCGCGATGTCTTCGGGCGTGCCATGTCCTGTGCGGAAGTACAGGTTGGGGGAGATGGCCGCGTAGCCATGAAGCGCGAATTTAAAAGTGATCTCGCGGTACCACGCGTCCCAGCCTGGCATGTGATGCGCCAATACCATGGCCGGGAACGGACCTTTTCCCAGCGGCCGCGCCAAAAAGGCATTGATCAAATCTCCGTTCGCTCCGGCTACGGTGACCGTTTCGACGAGCACACCTTCGTATTGGTCGGTGGTGTACATA
>JAKANW010000532.1 GCA_021823555.1 Chloroflexota bacterium | reverse complement strand
AAGGGTGATGATAGCATACTCCGACCGCCTGCGCAAATCCATTGCGTGGGCGGTTTTTGTTTCTATGTTTCACAACCAAGGATGAATTCATGGCAGAAAAGAAACAGCGGGTCTCGAAATCACAGCCTTCCCTTCCCAATGTTCTCCCGCCGCAAATGGGAGAGATAAAAAAACCTGCCCCAAAAGCAGAAAAAACAAAAGTGACCCAAGACCGCAGTACGGACTTGTTTATTGTTGATAAAAGCGTGGAACTATGGAAGGGTATGGAATGGCTGCATTGAAAATTACCATTGTCCTGGCAGACGATGAACCGGCAACACGCGCAGGGATTCGGACGGCTTTGGAGCAGACGGGGGAGATCGACGTGGTGGGCGAAGCACAGGACGGCTTCGAGGTTCAGAAATTGGTCGAGGCATTGCATCCGCGCGTATTGTTGTTGGATCTGAAAATGCCAGGACCCTACGAAAATCCGGTCGATCTGGAGCGCTGGGTGCGTGAGCACTGCCCCGATACGGCCACATTGCCCTACACCGGTCATGGGCGGGAGGCGTTGCTGGCCCAATTGATGGAGGCTGGCGCCGCTGGATATTTGGAAAAGAATACGCCACTCGAAAAGTTGGTGGAGCGGATTTTTTCAGTGGCCCACGGCTCCACGCACTTCGACCCGGAACAGGTGGAACAAGCCCAGCGCTGGCAGGATCAGGTGGGAAATAAATGGAAGAGTCTCTCGCGACGCGAACATGAGGCGGCGCTCTGGTTGGCAAGGGGCGCCACCGACCGGGGGATGGCAGGGGTGCTTGGCATATCGGAAAGAACGGTGGAAAGTCATGTTGCCAATATCCTGAAGAAACTGGATCTGGAGACGCGCGCACAAGTGATTGCCTGGGTGCTCAGGCATTTCCCGGAAGAAGTGGGGGGCAATTGGTAAAAATCAGTACTTGTACGGATGGCAAAGGGGATGATGAATGCTAGAATGAAAAACAGAATTTCATAAAAAATAGCCATATCGGGGATTCCCGGGAGGAATATCATGCAACACAGGCTGAACTTCACCAATCTCGTTTTATCCATTTTGATCGGGGTTACGCTGATTCTATCCGCGGTCAATCCCACAGCGGCGTATGCCAGTACGCCTGCCATTGTGCGGCCGACGAACACCCCCACACCCACTCTTGAACCAACCTCGAGCCAGCCTCCCGTGGAAACAGCGACCTCCACGCCTGTGGATACGACAACTCCCACCCCTGGTGAAACAGCGACACCCACCCATGCCGAAGCGCCCACGCCAGAGGAGACCGTCACACCCACCACAACCCCTGCGTCTCTCGAAGCCTCTGACTTGCTCCTGACCCTAGACGGCAGCCCGGATTTCCTGGCCCCGGGCGGCAGCGTAACCGTCCATTATTCAGTGGATACCTTCAGCCAAATGGCCGCGCCGGTCATCCTGCGCTTCTACCCGCCCGAAGGAGTAACGCTCAAACAACCGGAGGATGGCATCTTTAACCCCGATACTGGAACGGTCGATGTCACCCTCACCGATGGGAAAGGACAGATCGGCTGGAGCGCGGACGAAACCATCCAGCCGCCGGTGGTGTTATCTGCCGAAGTGCTGGCCAATAGGGAAAAAGTGGCCGAAGCCACACTCGTGCTCCCGGCGCAAAGCGAGTTTGTGATCGACCAACAGGGCGGCAGCGCCAGGGGCATGGACGGCCGCGTGAACGTCGCCTTCCCGGGCGGCGCGGTGTCCGAGACCGTCAAGGTTAAGGTGGAATCTCCCTCCAAGGCCGATTTGCCGGTGCATTCCCTGAGCGGAGCGCCGTTCGAACTCACAGCCATCTCGGAGAGTTCCGGCGCGGAAGTGAGCCACTTTGCACAGCCGGTGGAAATTCAGGTAGCCTATAATGCTGCAGAAACGGAGGGGAAAGGCAGCACCTTGCTATATTGGTATGATCCCACGGACGGCCAGTGGAAACTCCCGCTCAGCCAACATTTGGATACCGAGAACCAGCTGATTATTGCCACCACCGATCATTTCACTGTCTTTGATACCTACACCTCCAACTGGGAGAGCGCCGAGACGCCGACTATGAGCTACTTCCAGACACCAGGCTTTACCGGCGCTGCCTCGTTCTCGATGCCGATTAAGGTCCCGCCCGGTCCAGGTGGATTCCAACCCAGCCTTTCGCTCAGTTACAGCAGTCTCGTAGTGGATAATGTTACTTCGGAAACCCAAGCCTCTTGGGCTGGCATGGGTTGGTCGGTGGGTGAGAATTATATCGAGCACAATACCAACGGCACGCATGGTGCGAACAAAAACGTGGACGATACGTACCAGTTGACCTTAAACGGAACAAGCATCCGGTTGTTCCGCGATGCGAATGGGAGGTACCACTCTGAGGATGAGAATTTTTACAAGGTCACGCGCAGCCAGGATGACAATTCCTGGATCGTATGGGACAAGAGCGGGACCCAATATACCTTTTCGCGGCGTTTTACGATGTTCTTCCCCGCATTTGATGATAAAGACTGTTACTTCCTTGACACAGGTCCCTGGCGGTGGGAACTCAGCCAGGTGCGAAATATCTATGGGCAGACGATGACCTATTCATACGCGGTCGAGACGAAGGATTTTGATTACTATCTAGGCTGCGATGGCGATCTGCAACATGCCACCAGTACCACCGCCATCTACCCGGAAACGATCACGTATGCAAATGGGATGTACCGCGTCCGATTCGATCGTCTCACTGCGGGTGAAGCCGACAAAAACCCACGCAAAGACATCAAAACGGCCTGGACCAATTCCGGCGCCTACCAGGCGTTCCAAAAATCGTTGTTGGAGGCGATCTTTATCGAGCAAAACGTGAATGGCAGCTGGACCACGATTCGCAAGTATCAGTTCAATTATTGCCAAACCCAGGCATGCAGTATTTTCCCGGCTTTGGTGTGGGACAAGGGGGGGCGCACCCCGACCCTGACCTCGGTGCAAGAGATTGCCGCAGATGGGTCGCAACTCCCGCCATACGGCTTTACCTACGGCGATGGGATGCATCTGACCAGCGCCAGCAACGGCTACGGCGGGACGGTCTCCTACACTTATAATGACGATTCTAATTACAGCACCTCACCGTATAACGCCTGGCATGATACGAACGGTGGAAACCCAATGAAATATGAATTTCACAGGTCTCTGGATGGCTGGACGGGGTGTATTGTGCACCGGGTGGATGGGACGTTGACCGATTATGTCGATGTCAGTCTTTTAGCAAAAAATACGGACTTGGAATCCTTTCAGCCTGGGCGGTGGTATAAGATCGTGGCACGGGCCAAAGCCAATGGAACGAACAGTGTCCTCGCCCTTAAGTGGGCTTATAAGGATGAAAATGGCATCCTATCCCCAAATTATACCGTTGGGCAGTTTAACCTTGGCACTGCCTTGCAGAGGGTGGAGAGCGCGCCGTTTTTCGTGCCGGGGGGAGCGACCAAGCTCATTCCTGAGATGTCCTCTACTAATATCAGCACAGTGGATTGGTACCGCCTTGTGCCCCTGCCGACCTATTCGCGCGTGACT
>JAKANW010000531.1 GCA_021823555.1 Chloroflexota bacterium | reverse complement strand
TGCGCGGGCCGTGAGTTGGGCGACAGTCTACGCGCGCACGCATTGAAACCCGGCGGGGTGTTGGGCAAGTCGTTTTTGGTTGCGGCCTATAATGAGATGGTCGCCGATGGCACGCTCGCCGCGGATACCGCCCTGCTCGAAAAACTGCGCATGAAGCCGGTGCGGACTCTCTCCGGCGTGACCACCGTCACGGTGCTGACCAAACCCTATCCCTGCCCGGGCAAGTGCATCTTCTGTCCCACCGACGTGCGCATGCCCAAGAGCTACCTGCCGGATGAACCCGGTGCCATGCGCGGCGTGGAATTCAACTTCGACCCGTACGGCCAAGTGCGCTCGCGCATCACGCAACTGGAGACGCTCGGCCACCCCACCGACAAGATCGAACTGCTCATCCTCGGCGGGACGTGGAGTTCGTACCGCCGTGATTACCAGGAATGGTTCGTGGCGCGCTGCTTTGACGCGATGAATGAAGCTCTCCCCCCGCCTTCGGCACCCCTCTCCCTGGAAGGGAGAGGGGAGGGGGGTGAGGGCCTGCGCGACATCCACACCCTCAACGAATCCGCTCCACACCGCAACGTGGGACTGGTCATCGAAACGCGGCCCGATGAAATTACGCCCGACGAGTTACGCTGGCTGCGTCACCTCGGCGTGACGAAGGTGCAATTGGGCGCGCAGAGTCTCGACGATCATATTTTGGAAATCAACAAACGCGGGCATGACGCGGCGGCCACACACCGCGCCGTGTCGCTGCTGCGCGCGGCAGGATTCAAGGTCGTACTGCACTGGATGCCCAACCTGCTCGGCGCCACTCCCGAAAGCGACCGCGCCGACTTCGCCAAACTCTGGCAGGGTCTCTGCCCAGATGAGATCAAAATCTATCCCAACCAATTGCTCGCCAACGCGGAACTCTACGAATACTGGCTGCGCGGCGAGTTCCATCCCTACACCACGCCCGAATTGATCGACCTGATCGCGGATGTCAAAACAACCATCCCGCGTTATTGCCGCGTCAACCGCGTCATCCGCGACATCCCGTCCACGAACGTGGTGGAGGGAAACCGGCGCACGTCCCTGCGGCAGGATGTCCACGATGAAATGAAGCGGCGCGGCACGCACTGCGAATGCATCCGCTGCCGCGAAGTGAAGGGCAAGCCCATCCATCCCGATTCCCTGCGGCTGGACGACCTGACGTACCAAACTGATTCTGCCGAGGAGCATTTCATTTCTTTCGTCACGCCGGATGACAAACTGGCGGGCTTCATCCGTCTCTCGCTGCCGCACGCGGACTCGCCTGCCACGGGCATGTCTGACCTCGATGGCGCGGCGTTGATTCGCGAAGTCCATGTGTATGGGCAGTCACTGCCGGTAGGAGCCGAACGCGAGGGGGCCGCACAACATGCGGGGTTGGGCACCCGGCTGCTCGTCGAGGCGGAAGCGGTTGCCCGGTCGCATGGATTTGGCAGAATGGCGGTCATCTCTGCGGTGGGAACGCGCGGTTATTATCTCGAACGCGGTTTCGAACGCGGCGAATATTATTTGGTGAAATCGTTGTAGGGACGCTGTCTCTCCGCCCCTACGAGACTTATGAACATCTACCTTGAACTCTTCCTGACCTTCCTCAAGGTTAATCTGCTCAGCACATCTGGCCCGGCTTCGGTGGGATTGTTGTATTCTGAGGCGGTCGGCAAATTTGTCACGCAGGGGCAATTTGTGCAGGCGGTTGGATTTTCGTCCGTCCTGCCCGGTTCGGACGCGCTGCAAATGGCGATGTACGTCGGTTATGCCGCGGCGGGAATCCCCGGTGGGTTGATAGCGCTCCTCGGTTCGATCCTTCCGCCCACGTTGATCATTTTGGGCGTGGTGGCTATCCTGCACCGCTTGCGCCGCGAAGCGTGGGTGAGCAGTTTTGTGGAAGGACTCACGCCTGCCATCACGATGGTCATTCTGTTCGCGGCGTGGAAGATCTTCCAGAATGGCGGCCAGACCGGCTGGCAGGGTTGGTTATTGGCCGCGGTCAGTTTGGTGGCGTTGCTGTTGGAAGCGCCCGCCCGCATCGTGGTGCTGGCAGCAGCCCTGCTGGGGGTGTTTTTCTTTTCATGAACCAGCCGTCCAAGTTTTCCATTTGGCTTAAATTATTATGGATGTTCCTGAAGGTGAACCTGCTGTCTCCTTCGGGGCCGGCTTCCATCGGTTTGCTCTACAAGGAGTCTGTCGGCTCGATCATGACCGAGGAGCGTTTCGTGGAAGCAGTGGGATTCTCGAACATTCTGCCGGGCAGTGAGGCACTCAAGCTGGCTATGTTTGTGGGCTACGCGGCGGGCGGTATTCCCGGCGTGCTGACGGCCCTGCTGGGTGCAGTCCTGCCGCCGACGGCGATGATGTTGGTGGTGGCTTTTGCGCTCCAACAGTTTCAGCACGAGAATTGGTTGAAAGGCTTCGTGGCCGGCATGAGTCCGGCGGTGGCCGCGCTGATGGTCACTGTGGCGTGGGAACTTTCACGCGCTACGCGTTCCAAGAAGATCACCGGCCGTTTCTTGCTGATCGCCGCGCTGAGTTTGGCAGCCCTCTGCTTCAATGTTCCTTCGCCGCTGGTCCTGCTGGGCGCGGGGATTTTGGGTGTTATTCTGTATCGCTAGGTTGGATGTGATGAACGAGATTTTGATCTTCACCAACGGACGGCCGACGACTCTGCCGGCCATCGAATATGGCGCCTGGCTGGGCGCGTCCATGCGGACCCCGGTGCGGCTCATCGGCGTCGACGAGAATCCCTCGCCCTCGCAGATCGACGAGGATGTGCATCCGCTGGAGACGGTCTTTGCTAACGCGGTCGAGACGTTCAAGCGCGCCGGGGCCGCGTACCAGCTTGAGGTCGCGGTGGGTCACGTTGAGGAGGTGGCGCCGCGGCGCGTCAAAGGGAAGGATGCGTTGGTGGTGGTAGGGCCGCTCGGCCGTCCGCCGTTGAAACGTTTGTTGTCGGGCCGTTCGTTTCGTCACATTATGGAGCAGGTCAGTGTTCCGATCCTGTACGTCCCGCGCGTCAAATTGCCATTGAAGAAAATGCTGGTTTGCCTGGGCGGGCTGGGCTACGAAGTGACTGCCGAAACGCTGGCGATGAAAATCGCGGCCATGACGCGCGCCGAAGTGGCGCTGATGACGGTCGTTCCGCCAGTGGATTTGGATTATCCTGCAGCGCGCGAAGTGCGAGAGCATTGGCAACACCTGGAGGAAACTGACACACCGTCGGGCCGCGGTTTGCGCAAGGGTATGGAGATCGCACGCGCAGCCGGGCTGCAGGCATCGGTGAAAATGCGGAATGGAAATGTGGTGGAGGAGATCGCGGCGGAAGTGAAGGAGGGAAATTACGATCTGCTGTGCATGGGTTCACCGTACAGCTCGAACGCGCTGCGGCAGCTTTATGCGCCCAACGTTACCGGTGAAATTGCGGAGAGCGATTTGGTGCCCGTGCTGACGGCGCGTTTTGTGCGTCCGCTGGAATAATTGAAGGCGGCCGCAAACCATAAAAAAGCCCATCTCGGTTCATTCTTCGAGATGGGCTTATGTTTTTATTTTTTTCACAAT
>JAKANW010000530.1 GCA_021823555.1 Chloroflexota bacterium | reverse complement strand
AAAACCCAACCCGTGTGATCTCGGATTTTATAAAGCCCGTCAGGATGGTACGGGCCAGGTCAGTGTTAATGGTCAGGTCAACCACGGAACAAAATCCTATCCAATTCCTTTTGCACCAGGCCGGTGCGTTCGTCACGCAACAGGGGCAGGCGCGCCCGCGTGCGCCGCAGTTGATTCAGGTCCAGTTCAGCATAAGTCAGGGACTCTTCGAAATACGGACCATGCGCAAGCTCCTCGCCGTTGGGGTCGAACACCGTAGCCCCGCCCCAGAAATGCAGGCCATCTTCATAGCCGACGCGGTTGTTGTGAACGACAAAGGATGTGAACATGCTGGCATAAGCCTTGGACACGCGTTCCACCCAACGGGCGGACTCGAGCTTCTCCTTGTCGTTCAGGCCGCGTCCTGGCGAAGCAGACGAGAACAAGAAGATGTCCGCGCCGTCCAGCCAGAGCAGATAGGGCGGTGAGGCGTGCCAGAAATCTTCGCAGATGAGCATCCCCATCCGGCCAAAGCGCGTATCAAAGGCGCATACCGAATCTCCCCACGCGAAAAAACGGCCTTCATCGAACAGGCCGTACGTGGGCAGATAGACTTTGTGGTGAACGTGGAGGACGCGCCCGCCGGAGAGGTAGGCGGAGGCAATGTAAAAGCGGTGACGGGAGTCCTCGTCCACGAATCCAACCACCAGGTCCAGGTCTTGACTCGCCTGCAGCAGCGGCTTGAAGACCGGGTCCTCCTCGGACGGTCGGTGCGCGACGGAGGCAACCAGGTCCTGCAACACATATCCCGTCAACGATAGTTCGGGGAAAACGAGCAGGCCGGTTTGTTGCTTCCTGGCCTCGGCAATCAAGCTGAGGTGTTTGTCCAGGTTGGCATGGACGTCGCCAAGTTTGGTGGAGATTTGGGCGAGGGCAAGTTGAAGTCGCATCGGGCGAATCTTACCACTAAAAAATCAGACCCTAAAGATTTCGAAACCTTTAGGTCTTACTGGCGGAGAGACAGGGATTCGAATATCATCCCCTCAATGAGGACGCGCGGTGGAAACAAAAAGCCCGACCGTTACGGGTCAGGCTTAGCGGAGAGGGAGGGATTCGAACCCTCGGTGGACCGAAGCCCACAACGGTTTTCGAGACCGTCCCATTCAACCACTCTGGCACCTCTCCAGGGCAGGACAAAGTGTGATGTTTTGTCCTGGAATGCGGGCAAAATTATAACCGAAAAAATCTGTAATCCTGTTGCAAACAAGAATCTGTTTAGGAGGACTTTTTTACGGCGGACTCGGAGTAAAATTCCACGCATGTCAGAAATCAAATTGTCTCTCTCTTTGTTCTTTTTTACCTTGATCACAATCGCCCTGCTGGCGCTCTTTGGGCCGGAGGATCAAGCGCTCGGCGCGAATGTCCGGGTTGTGTACCTGCACGGCGCCTGGGTATTGACTGCCGAAGTAGCCCTGGCGCTGGCTGCGCTGGCCGGCTTGCTCGGCTTGTTGCCATTGGCTGGCATCAAAGCGTTATCCGGGCGTGCGGATATGTTCCACGCCTGGTCCGCCGCCTTGGGACGTACCGGCATCGTGTTCTGGGTGACGTATCTGCCGCTCTCCCTGTGGGCCATGGAAACCAACTGGAATGGACTCTTCCTGGCCGAGCCGCGTTTCCACCTGGCTTTAACTTTCGCGGTAACGGGTGTCCTGCTGCAAGTGGGCTTGTGGGCCATCAACCAGAAGTGGCTGACCTCGCTCGCCAACCTGGCCTTCTTCATCGTCCTGCGCGTCGTCTTTGCCACAGCTCAAAACATCATGCATCCCCCGCCCTCCCCCATTTTCAACTCTGGCAACTTTGCCATCATCGGATTCTTCGTCAGCTTGAATTTGTTGATATGGGTGGCGGCATATTTCCTGGCGAGATGGTTCCTATCGATTCAGCGAATCAACGATTCAGCGAATCAGCAGTTCGTTGACTCGCCGACTCGCTGATTCGTTAATTCCTGATTCGTTATTTCACATCGGAGGGTTTCATGGACTACGCAACTTGGGAAACGAATGTCGCTGAGCGCATCAAGGCCGAACCGATCTGGAAATTCGCCGGCTACAGAAAAGCGCTCTTTCTGCACGACCTGGCCTGGGAAGACACGGAAGGCTGGATGAAAGATTGGCGAGGCCGTTCCTTAGCTGACCAGATCATCCGCAGTTCAGCCTCCGTCTCAGCGAATCTGGAAGAGGGGCTGGGACGAGGCTACGGAAAGGAATTGCTATATCATTATCGGGTCGCCCTGGCTTCTGCCCGTGAGACCAAAGGCTGGTACTTTCGCGGACGGCGATTTATGAACAACGAACATCTGGAAGATCGTCTCTCGTTAACGGACGAAGTGATTGCCCTGCTGGTCACCGAACTAAACCACCAGCGCCAATTCAACCACCGCTGACGCGCTGACTCGCCGATTCGTCGACTCGCTGAATCGATAAATCAATGTCCCGCCCTCGCCTCCTCCTCACCCTCGTTTTCCTCCTCGCCCTCTTCCTGCGCCTCTTCCGCATCGGCCTGGACGGCTTCAGCAACCTGTATTATGCCGCCACCGTCCAAAGTATGCTGACGAGCTGGTACAACTTCTTCTATGCAGCCTTCGACCCGGCGGGGTTCGTCAGTGTAGACAAGCCTCCTCTTGGCTTTTGGATCCAAGCGCTTAGCGTCAAAATCTTTGGCTTTCACGGCTGGACGCTGGTTCTGCCGCAGGCGCTGGCCGGAGTGCTCTCCACGCTCGTCTTGTATTACCTAGTCAAACGTGTCTTCGGCAGTAACGCAGGCTTGCTGGCTGCGCTTATCCTGGCAATCACGCCGATCAGCGTTGCCACTGACCGCAGCAACACGCCTGATGGACAGTTGGTCTTCATCCTGCTCCTGGCTGCGCTGGCCGCGGTCAAGGCCGCCGAAAGCGGAAAATTGCGTTGGCTGCTGGTAAGCGCCGCGTTAGTCGGCATTGGCTTCAACGTCAAGATGCTGGAAGCCTACGTGGTCGTGCCAGCCTTCTTTTTCTTCCTGCCTCCGCCGCACTCCCTGCTCAAACGTCTCGGCCAGCTCACCCTGGCCATGCTGGTCATGTTCACGATCTCCTTCGCCTGGCCGCTGGCCGTTGACCTGACTCCCGCCTCCGCCCGCCCGTATGTCGGCTCGACTGTCACCAACCATGTGATCGAACTGGTCGCAGTACATAACGGTGCGCGCCGATTAGGACCAATCGCCGCCTGGTTTGGGATCCGCGAAAAGGAAGCCCCGCCAGCCATCGCCGCTGAGATTGATGCGACTCAGCTCACACCCCAACCTGTTCCCGCACAACCGCCCAATCCAACTCCTGTAACGGATACCCCCCAATCCGGGCCGGATGGCGGCTCGGTCGAAGTCGGCGGCACCGGCCCCTTGCGACTGTTCAACCCGCAGATGGCAGGACAGGTCAGTTGGCTGCTGCCGGTGGCTTTGCTGGGTTTGATCCCGCTTGCGCTGGCATGGTTGTTCGGCGTGGTTGCCATCGGTCAGGAGATCGGCGACCGGTTCGCCAAAGCCATCCAGCAGGATTGGAAGCCCGTG
>JAKANW010000529.1 GCA_021823555.1 Chloroflexota bacterium | reverse complement strand
ACTCTATGGACATGCACAGGCCTTCGCGGTATTGGAGGAACGACAGCGCCTGGCGCAGAATCTGCACGACGCCGTCAATCAATCGCTCTTCTCCGCCGGGCTGATCGCGGACGTTCTGCCGCGCTTATGGGACCGCGATCAGGATGAGGCGCGCAAGTCGCTGGATGACCTGCGCCGCTTGACGCGCGCCGCGCAGGCGGAAATGCGCGCACTGTTGGCCGAACTGCGTCCGTCCGCGTTGACCGATACGGACCTCGGCGACCTGCTGACCCTGTTGGGGAATGCGCTCTCAGGCCGGATCAACATCCCGGTCAAAGTTACAGTTGCGAAGGAAGTTATCCTGCCCGCCGAAGTACAGGTGGCGTTCTACCGCGTCTGCCAGGAAGCGTTGAATAACGTTGCCAAACACGCCAAAGCCAGCCGGGTGGACATCGACTTAAAGCATGAGGGGACATCTATCGAATTGCACATTCGCGACAACGGCAAGGGATATGACACCGAACAGACATTTTCGGGTCATTATGGCTTGAGCATGATGCGTGAGCACGCCGAAGCCGTGGGAGCGGCATTGACCGTCACCAGTAAGCCGGGTCACGGCACCGAACTCGTCATGCACTGGACGAAAGATCCACAAGAGGAGGTCCCATGACAATCTCCCCCTCCAAACCCATTCGCGTCATGCTCGTTGACGATCACGCCATGGTCCGCCGCGGACTGGCGACTTTCTTAAAAGTATTCAGCGACATGCAATTGGTGGGCGAGGCCGAAAACGGCGAGACCGCCATTCAACTTTGCGGCGAGGTTTTGCCGGATGTGATTCTGATGGACATGGCCATGCCGGCAATGGATGGAGCCGCCACCACGCGCGCCATCCGCCAGCAATTTCCACAGGTGCAGATCATTGCACTGACCAGCTACAAAGATGGAAAAATCATCAAGAACGCACTGGAAGCCGGTGCGATTGGTTATCTCCTCAAGGATATTTCCGCGGATGACCTTGCCTGGGCAATCCGCGCCGCGCACGCCGGTCGCGCCACGCTCTCCCCCGAGGCGGCTCAGGCCCTGGTTGAATCTGCCAACCAGCCGCCCGCATCCGGTCTCGACCTGACGCAACGCGAGCGTGAAGTTCTCAAATTGATGATCGAGGGACTAAACAATACTCAAATCGCTGGACAATTAACTGTCAGCCCATCCACAATCAAATCTCACGTCAGCAACATTTTGAACAAATTGGGGGTTTCCAACCGCACCGAAGCTGTAGCCCTGGCATTACGTCACGGTCTCATCACTTAATTTTGTCTCCCCCAAGTGGTGGAGAAAAATACTCCCTGGTTGATGGATGTGGTCAGCGGAGTATTTTTCATAAAATTAAGTGGTGAAATCTTTTCGTTCATTTACGGTCGGTTGTGCAAAAATAGACCCGATCCCTGAAACTTATTATCTGATGTTACGCACTTTTGCTCGAAAGCTCGTATTTTCCCTCACCCTAACCCTCTCCCGAAGGGAGAGGGGACTCTCTTCCCCTTTCGGGGAAAGGGCTGGGGATGAGGGTGCGTAACATCAGTTATTATTGCTGTAGTTGCCCGACTCACCGTGCAACCAGGAGGAAGATATGAAGGATGTGCAAAACATAAAAACTTCAGAACTCCGTTACCGCCGCCTGTTCGAAGCCGCGCAAGATGGGATTTTATTACTGGATGCCGAGACAGGGGCGATCACGGATGTCAATCCATTTCTGATCGATATGCTGGGATACTCGCGTGAAGAGTTCATGGAAAAAAAGTTGTGGGAAGTAGGCGCATTCAAGGATATTGAGGCCAGCCGGGAAGCTTTCGAGGCGTTGCAGAGGAATGAATACATTCGCTACGAAGATTTGCCGCTGCGAGCGAAAGACGGGCGGCTTGTCCAGGTGGAATTTGTCAGTAATGTATATCTGGTGGGTAGTGAGAAGGTTATCCAATGCAATATTCGGGACATCACTGAACGCAAACAGGCACAGGAAGCCCTGCTCCAAAGTGAAGCGCGCCTGCGCGAGCAGTCTGCCCGCGACTATCTTACCGGTTTGTTCAACCGGCGTTACTTGGAAGAGACCCTGGAACGCGAATTGGATCGTGCCACCCGCAACCACAATCCGCTGGGCATCATAATGTTGGACGTGGACGATTTCAAACGCTTCAACGACATCCACGGCCATGCTGCGGGCGATGTGATCCTGAGCAAGTTGGGAGAATTGCTGTTGGGACATTTCCGCGTGGAGGATATTCCCTGTCGTTATGGCGGCGATGAGTTCATCGTCGCCCTGCCCGATGCATCACTGGAAGCGACTATCGAGCGCGCGGAACGATTATGCGAGCACGCCCAGCACCTCAACAGCCAATTCGAAGGTCAGAGGCTTGAAATCACGCTTTCGATCGGCGTCGCGATCTTTCCAAAGGATGGCGTCACAAGTGCGGCATTGTTGAAAGCCGTTGACGCTGCGCTTTATCGCGCCAAGCGTGAAGGGCGCAACCGGGTGGCTGTGTCAAATCCGTGATTTTGTCGGGTTGAGTGGCGCGTTAGATTCAATGTGCAGGTTCATTCTGCCATACATGCAGAGCGTCGGTTCGTGATTGAATGATTCAGGGCGCCTTTCACTCCCCCAAGTGGCGGAGGCAAACACTCCCCGGCTGATGGATGCGGCTGGGGAGTGTCCGTTGTAGGATGAGAGTATGACCCGCGTATATGTAGCCGATGCAAAAATTGAAGAACGCTCCGCTCTCCGAGTGCTATTACTTGACCTGAATATGGAAGTAGTAGGCGAGGCGGCTGACTGGCCCACCACGTTAGCCGAAGCGCCGGTCAACCGTGTGGACATGTTGCTGGTGGACTGGGGCCTGCTCCCCAATTCGCCCACGTCGGCTCTGAACGAACTCCGAACGGCTTGCCCAGCCGCGTTGGTCATCATCCTCATCAGCCATCTGGACGCCCGTCAGCAAGCCGCGCTCTCCGTTGGCGCCGACGCGTTTATCAGTAAAGGTGAAACGCCGGAGCGCGTGGCCGAACGTCTGCGCCTTGCTGCCGCGAGCGTTCCTAAAGTCTGATGCTAGCTGGCTGAATGAGAGACTTGAAATCCGGCGCACCATCGCTATCCTGAGCGCCGGCGCCAACTGGGACAGCGTCTTCAACAGATTCTGGAGGATCAAGCCCAAACCGGGATGGATAAACCAACCAGCCGCGTCCGTCCCGCCCAAGGTAATTGATTTGCCGATTGACCAAAACACGACCTTTGAATTGAGAGATACTGGAGACACGATGAAATTGTATTTGCTCTTTATCGTTATGGACGTGCTTACCTTTCTGGCATGCCCGATCATATTCCTCTGGAATATTTTCAGCCAATTTTCAAAAGAAAAGCTCCTCCCGGTAAAAGGGTAGCCGGAGGAAAACACCAGGTCACATGCCTGGTAATGGAAAAGGCTACGATGGACACAAAACAAATGATGAAGATTGTAGAACAATTTAGCCGGAAAAATGACCCGGAGGGTGATGACGGAATTACGGTTACGCAAATAGCCGACCATAAAACGGTGTTTGTAGAACAGAGCG
>JAKANW010000528.1 GCA_021823555.1 Chloroflexota bacterium | reverse complement strand
CCGCATCTCCGGAATAAACCAGATTCCACCGATGGCTACTCTGGTAGCCCAGCGCGCCCGTGAACTCAACCTCGGCGGGTCGTGGGTCGCCGCCTAGCTCTCGTTCCCCCAATTATTGAGAAGATACAATTTATCTGCCAAGCAATTCCCGCATGGCGCCCAGGAATAAGGTGATGTTTTCCTTGCGGCTGGAGTAGCCCATCAAACCAATACGCCAGACCTGGTCTTTGAGCGCGCCGAAGCCGGCGGCAATTTCGATGTTGTATTCATCGAGCAGGTGGGTGCGGATTTGATGCGGGTCCACACCGGCAGGAACCTTTGCAGTCGTGAGTGGAGGCAGGCGATATTCGAGTGGGATGAAGGGCGGCGTGCCCAATTCTGCGAGTCCAGCCCACAACATTTCGGAGTTGACGCGGAAGCGGGCGAAAGCGTGCTCCAGCCCTTCTTCGGCCAACACGCGCAGTCCCTCGGTCAGGGCATAGTGCAGGCTGGCCGAGGCGGTGTGGTGATATGCGTGCGCGCCGCCCCAGTAAGCGGCATAGCTTTTGAGGTCGAGATAGAACGAGGCGACCTGGGTCTTGCGCTTTTCGATCTTCTCCTGCGCGCGGGGACCGATGGTGATAGGGGCCAATCCCGAAGGTGCGCCGAGATTTTTCTGGCTGGCTGAGTAGGCCGCGTCCACACCCCATTCATCCACCTTGACTGGGATGCCGCCCAGCGAGGTAACGGTATCCAGCAGGAACAGCGCGCCTTGTCTGTGAACCGCGGCGGCGATGTCCTTGATGTAAAGCTGTTCTGCGCCAGTGGACGTCTCGGCGTGGACGATACCGAACAGTTTGTATTTTTTCCTTTTCAACGCGGCTTCGATCTCTTCGACGGTGAAGATCTCACCGAGCGGGCGGCTGATGCGATCCACACTACCGCCCACGCGGCTGGCGATCTCGGCCATGCGTTCGCCAAAGTATCCGTGAATAGCGACCAACACTTCGTCGCCGGGTTCGATCAAATTGACGAGCGCGGCTTCCATACCGGAAGTCCCGGTGCCGGAGAGGGCGAAAGTCCATTCGTTTTTGGTTTGGAAGGTATAGCGCAGGAGCTGTTGTTCCTCGGCATAAATCGAAAGCAGTTGCGGGTCGAGGTGGCCGACGGTGGGAGCCATCAGGGCGCGCATCACGCGTGGGTGGGTCATGCTGGGACCGGGTCCGAGCAGGATGCGAGCATTTATGTCAAGTTCCGAAATTTGTGGCGCGGTCATATCCGTTCTCCGTAAAAGAAAGTGAGGACAAGTTTACAGCAAAACCTGCCAGCTTGGAATGAAAAATCTGTCCTGGGCTGGTTCGATTTGCGGTTCAGCCGTTTGTGAACCTGTCCCCAGAAAAAATTTAAGTGACATTATTACACGTTATTTGTGACACTTGGCACTTTTGTGAATTTCTTCACACTATTATCATTCGAGTATCATATATACGCTTATGTGCATATATGTAGGAATACATTTATGGAAACCCAGACTTTAACCCAGGAAATCAGCCAGCTTGAGGCCAACTTTTGTTCGGCGCTTTCTGATCCAACGCGCCTGCTCATATTGTACGCGTTGAGCGAGTCGCCGCGCAATGTCACTGAGCTGACACTTGAACTAGGTATCACTCAACCCAATGCCTCGCGCCATCTAAAAATCCTGCGTGAAAGGGGGTTGGTTGATACGGTTCGCCAGGGCACAACCATTACTTATCATCTTGCCGATATGCGTTTAATCCAGGCCCTCGATCTGCTGCGCGCCGTTATGCGTGAGCGGCTTGCTCATCGCGTCAGCATTATTGACGAAATCAAGGCAGAGCAAGATGCCTAAACTTTTCATCCAATCGAGACTCACTCTCTTTGAGGAGGAATAGATGCAACGTAAGAAACTATCCATTTCACTCGTTTTCGCAGGCTTTCTGGTGCTGGTCGTTGCCGGGATTGCCCTGGCGTCCGTGCAACCTGCTTACGCTCAATGCGGATCGCAGGCTTCGTCTTGCAAAAACTGCCACGAAGTGCAAGGGCAAAAACCGGTTAACAATGATGGCACGGGCTGGCATCAGTCACACGCCTTTGGCGACTTTTGCTACATTTGCCATGGCGGGAACCAACAGGCAACAGATAAGGATGCCGCCCATGCGGGAATGGTCCCGCCGCTCTCGGATGTGAAAGCTGCCTGCCAATCCTGCCACGTTCAAGACTACATGGATCGCGCCAAGATTTATGCGGATAAGCTGGGCGTACAGATTGGAAGCGGGACCCCTGCCGCATCTTCCCCGACCCAGGCTGCTCCCGCGGCAAATAGCCAGTCTCCGTCCCAGCCGTCTTCCGGCGGACCTTCGTCTGGCGGGCCGGTCGTTATGGAAAACCAGCCGGTCATTGACTACGTCGAGCAATACAACGAATCCGTGCTTGGCAAGTCTCTGGTCAATTGGGGCAATATCATCGTGGCGATCATGATCGTTATCGTTGCCGTTCTGGGTGGGACGATCATCTATCTGAATGAGCGCAAATTACGCGGTCTCGGTATTGCCAAACCTGCCAAAGCTGAAGACATAAGTGAACCACTCAGCCTGGACGATCTTCCCGCTGACGCGATTGCCCTGCTTCCAAAAATCAAAGCGCTCAATCCGGTGGGGCGCAAGGCTCTGGGCAAATTGCTCGCCGATCCAGATGCGGCTTCCGATCTGTTGCTGACTCTCTCTCGCCTTGACCCGGAACTGATCAAGCGTATGAAGGGCCTCGACCGCGAGGCGCAGGCGCTCTTGATCGCCCTGGCCGGTGATTAACTACTAATTGGAGGTTCCTGTGAAAGTCATCCTCGACTACATTCGCGAAGAAGAATGGTCTCCCTATATAGCGGGGACGTTGCTTGGCATCGTTGGCGTGCTGGCGGTGCTGTTGAGCAACAGTCTGCTGGGCGCTTCAGGCGCTTTTGAAAACCTGGCCGGGTTGGCGGGCAAGGCTGTTGCGCCGAAAGCCTTCGATAACATGTATTTCAACTTTATCATGCCGCCTGGCATCACCTGGGGTGTGGTCCTCTTGGTGGGCGTGTTCTTCGGCGGGATGCTCGGCGCTGCAACCAGCAATACCTTGTTGTGGGGCAAAAAAGAGGCTGCCAACAGTGATCCGCAATGGAAGCGGATTTTCGGCCCCCAGGTCTGGAAGCGTTGGGTACTGGCATTCCTCGGCGCGATCGTGTTGGAATACGGCGCAGGCATTGCCGGCGGCTGCACCAGCGGCCTGGCCATTTCAGGCGGTATGTTGCTGGCGCCGGCCGCTTATCTGTTCATCGCCGGAATGTTTGCTTCGGGCATCGTGACGGCGCTGATCGTATACCGCAAACACTATTAGGAGCAAAGCCATGACGAATTATGTGATTGCGGCCATCCTGGGCGTGTTCTTCGGATTTTCGCTGAACAAGGCAGGGTTGACCAAGTACAACAAGATTGTCGGTGTATTCCGTTTCACCGACCTGACCGTCCTGAAATTCATGATGACCACCCTGGTTGTCTCCATGATCGGTCTGTACGGCTTGCGCGCGCTCGGATTGATCACCTTCCCGGCTGTC
>JAKANW010000527.1:970-3601 GCA_021823555.1 Chloroflexota bacterium | reverse complement strand
AGGTCGGTTCGCCGAAGGCTTCGAGAAGTTTTTCGTGGATTTTGAGGGCGCGGGTGGAAAGACGAGACATACGGGTTGCTGGTTAAAAGTCTAAAAGTCTATCCGAAAATTAACACGAAGTCTCAAAGGCACGAGGCTGCAAAGTTTTTTCTTCTGAGTGTCTTGGCGCCTTTGTGGTGGACGAGAATCAGTTCCGGATAGGTGGTAATTGGAACACCGGACGCGACTCGCCCGTTACCAGACCGGCGTAGTTCTTGAGCACGCGCTGCGGACCAAATTTCGACAGCGCTTTCAATTGACTTTCGTTCAACGCGCCAAGTTGGCGCAGGATTTCCAGCGTCACGGCTGGGCGGACGCGCACGGAGGCGCGCAGTGTGGTATCCATGCGCGAAGCGTCGCCGTCGGTCACTTTGAAGGCGATGCCCACGCCGTGTTCGCCGATCACGCCGGACAGGATGCCGAGGATTTGGAATCCCTCCGCGCCGCGCTTGGTAATGATCTTGCCTTTGCCGACCGTCATCAGTTCGCAGTCGAATTCGCCGAAGCCGCTGACCATTTCGGGGTGGGCGGTCATGGCGGAGGTGATCTTGCGGCAGGCGGCGGCGCGCGTTTCGCTCAGGCCGCGCGGGTCGCACAGGCGCGCCATAGCGAGCGCGGCATTGTAGATGGGCAGGGCAAAGTTGGGCGCGGAGCAGCCGTCGGTGCCGAGTTCGATCTGCTCGGGGGAGAGTCCGCTCATTTCGGCGAGACCAGCCAGAATGTCGCGTTGAATCGGGTGGCCCGGCGAGAGGTAGGTGTCGAGCGGAAGTCCGCGCATCTTGGCATGGGCCAGCATGGCAGTGTGTTTCCCGGAGCAGTTGTTGAAGTTGGCGGTCGGAACGAGGTCGTTCTTGATGGTGAGACGCAGCATTTCCGGGTCGCTGGGCAGGTGCGGGCCGCATTGCAGGTCGCTTTCGTGGATGCCAACTTTGGCTTGCAGCGCGGCGACGGCTTCAAGGTGGATTTTAGCGGTCTCGTGCGAGGCGCAGGAGAGGGCGAGTTCTTTTTGGGTGAAGCCGAAATGTTCCACGCCGCCGCGTTCCACGAAAGGCAGGGCCTGAAAGGGCTTGGCGGAAGAGCGTAAAAAGGCGACCGTTTGCGGGTCGCCGAGGGAATACAGAAGATTTCCGTTGGGGTCTACGACCGCGATGTCGCCAAAGTGTGTGGATTCGACGATGCGGCCGCGGATCAATTCGAGCAGGGGAGCAGAGCGGGCCATTTTATTCTTCCTGAACGTTGCTGGATGGATGGTGGTGACGAATGTAGTAATGGAGCAGGCCGTAGCGCAGGCGTTGGGCAAAGTGCTTTTGCCGGGCGGCGGGAGCTTTGTAACCATTGAGCAGGCTTTCCACTAATTTCTCAGTGGCTTCGGGCGAGGCGTTGCGCGCCGCCAATTTTTCCATGCGGTCGTGGATGTGTTTGATGACATCCAATTGGGCTTTGACTGCCTGGGTTTGCAGGCTTCCGCCGCGGCCGCTGATGATGTTAAAGTTTTTGTATTCATTGCCCATCAGCGTCTTGAGCGATTCGATCCAGGCAGGCAGGTCGGCATGAGAAAGGAAAGGCGGCTGGTTTTTGAGCACCAGGTCGCCGATGAAGACGATCTTTTCGGCGGGCAGGATAACCCAGATCGCACCGGGGGTGGGGCCGGGATGATGCTCGAGGAGGATGGGATTCTCGCCCCAGTGCAGGGTGAGCGTGTCGGTGAATGAAATTTCAGGCGGCACCCAGCGCACCGAGCCGAGACCCGGAATGGATTCCCAGTTCGCACCGGTTTCGTCGCCCTGGGCCTTGAAGGTGGTCGGCCGGTTGCGGAAGACCTCGGCGGTCTTTTCGTGGGCGATGACGGTACAGTCCATGGCGCGCGCACCCAGAGTGCGGTCGGGATGCGAATCGAGGTTGATGAGCAGGCGGTCGGAGCCCGCGCCCACGTTCATGAGCGAGGCGCGCCAGGCGCGGCTGTCATCGGCGGAGGGCGGCGCGTCGATCTGGATCAGGCCGCGCGGGGTGCTGATGGCCCCAAGCGTGACGCCGGGGAAGGAATCTTCGACGAATACTTTATCGGCAATTTCTTGCATGAGGAACTCCAATGATGAATTGCTTTAAAACCGTCCGCCCCGGTTTGCACAGGGCGGCGCACTTGCTATTTGCTTTCTTGGGTCACGATCTGTTGCGGCGTGGCGGCCGGCAGTGTGAAGTGAAACTCCGCACCCGCGCCGGGCTGGCTGACCACCCAAATGCGGCCGCCGTGTCCGTTCACCGCGAGACGACAGAAGGCCAGTCCCACGCCGAGGCCGCCGGGTTTATCTTTGCCGCGCAGGCGGGTGAACTTTTCGAAGATGCGCGTCTGGTCGGCGGGGGGAATGCCAGGGCCGCTATCCTTGACCCAAAATTCGAGCCAGTCGCCGTCGGGTTTGGCACCGACCTCGATCTGCCCGCCGGTGGGCGTGAATTTGATGGCGTTCTCAATCAGGTTGATTAGCACGCGGCGCGACATGTCCGCATCCACCCACAGGAGCGGCAGGTGCGGCGGAAGTCTAGAACTCAACGTCTGCCGGCGGCCTTCCGCCGCGGGAGACGTGTCCTTCAGGG
>JAKANW010000527.1:0-960 GCA_021823555.1 Chloroflexota bacterium | reverse complement strand
CGAGTGCGGAGGCTTCCACCACTTTTTGATCGGCCACCGATTGACCGGCTTCGAGACGGTTCAAGTCGAGCAGGGAGCTGAGCAGGCGCTGGATGCGCGCTGTGGAATTAGCGGCGATGTTCAAAATGGAATGCGCCGAGTCGTTGTTTTTATCCACCAGGTCCGAGAGCACCTCGAGGCTGGAGACGATATTCGCCAGCGGCGAGCGCAGGTCGTGGTAGATCATGGCGGTCAGGTCTTCGCGCAGGGCGTCGAGGTCCTTGCGCTCTTTGATGTCGCGTAGCAGCCATTGCACCGCGTTGGACTCTTCGAATTCCACCAGGCGCACGTGTACTTCTACGGGAATCTTTCCGCCCGATTTTTTATACAGCGCAGACTCGTAACTGCACGGTTCGCCGCTGCGCAGGATCTCATATTCCTCACCTGTGCGGTTCCAGTTGACGTCGTGAAGTTTGTCAATGGCCAGGGAGCGCAGTTCCTCGTCGGTGTAGCCGCTCAGGTACATGGCCTGGCGGTTGGCCTCTAGGATACGTCCCTCCCAGTCAGTGATTAGGAGCGGGTCGATGCTGTCTTCGAACAATTCGCGGTAGCGTTGGTGGGCCGCGTCGAGCCGTTCGTACAGTTCCGCGTTTTGGATGGTAGTGCCCGCCAGGCTACCCAGCCCGGTCATCACCAGCAACGCGTCCGGGTCGAACGCGCCGCTGATCGGGTTGATGGCTTCCAACGCGCCGATGATGCCTGCCTGGGTCTGGATGGGAGCGACAGCCACTGCTTTGGGGCGGATGCCGCTGAACCGATCCAGGTCGGTGAAGCGTTTGTCGGAGCTGACCGAGGGAACGATCACGCCGCGCCCCTCGCGGACGACAAGGCCGACCAGCCCTTCACCCATCGGTACACGCCGGTCAATGATGTTCCCGGCGTTCTGCCCGGTGGCGGCGCGGTAGACCAACTCGTTGGTGA
>JAKANW010000526.1 GCA_021823555.1 Chloroflexota bacterium | reverse complement strand
CGCCGGAGAAACGCCGCCTGCTTTTCAAGAAATTCCAGCGGCTGGATGCACATGACTCGCAGTGGGTGTATGGATACGGACTTGGGCTATATCTCTCGCTTCGTCTCCTGCAGGCCATGAGCAGCAACCTGGCCTATGAATCCCCCGCGCATGGCGGCGCCCGCTTTTACTTTGTCTTGAAGGTGGCAAAATGAAATCCAAAATTTTGCTTGTGGATGATGACCGCACACTGCTGAATTTGCTCGGTCAGTTTTTGCGGGACGAGAGTTTTGAAGTGCTCGAGGCCCCGAATGGCTCAACGGGTCTGCGTTTGGCGTACGAGCAGCATCCGCACCTGGTGCTGTTGGATGTGATGATGCCAGGCATGGATGGCTGGGAGGTGTGTGCGCGGCTGCGCGAGATGAGTGATGTTCCGATCATCATGTTGACTGCCAAGTCTACAGAGGCCGACAAATTGCGCGGCTTCCGTATGGGCGTGGACGATTATGTGACCAAGCCGTTCAGTTTCGCTGAGTTGGTAGCGCGCATCCAGGCCGTGCTGGCGCGCGTCGAGGCGACCGGGCACAGGGAATCCGGGAGCTTTGGGTATGGGAATATTGTGCTGGATACGGAGATGGTTCGGGCCAGTGTGGATGGTCGCGTGCTGGACCTGACCCCCACAGAGTTCCGCCTGCTCGAAGCTTTGGTACGCCGGCGCGGCAAGGTGGCCAGCGAAGCCGAGTTGGTCCAGGAAGTTTGGGGGGCCTACCGCCAGGATGATACGGCGCTCGTCCGCCGTTACATTATGATGCTGCGCAAGAAAATCGAAGCCGACCCGGCCAACCCGGTGCACATCCTGACTGTGCGCGGCTTTGGCTATCGCCTGGGGATGGATGTCTAGCGGAAGAGCGCGTACAAAACACTGAAGATGAGGAAGGGCGCGTAGGGGATGGCAGTGAACGCCTGGTACTTCTTGCGGATAAGCATGATGACGACATAGATGAGACTGAAAAAACCGCCGACCAGCAAGGTGAATAACAATCCAAAAATAACTAGAGGCCAACCCAATAACAGGCCGACCACCCCTGCCAGGTTCACGTCGCCGAAACCAAGCGCCACCTCGTCCAGAGTCTCGCCGCGTCGTTTGGACATGTACCGGGCAAATACTTCACCGAAATAGTACAACACCAACATGAAGGCAAAGCCCACTGCCCCGCCGATCAGGGTGGTGGGTAAATCATGGATATAGGTGCCAATCCCAAGTCCAAGCAGAGCGCCGGTGATGCTGACCGGGTGCAGGATCAGGCGATGTTCAACGTCTATCACAAAGACCACGCCCAGGTAGATCAACAGGATATAAGCCAGCCAAAAACCGAGGCGGGAGGATGGGTGGATCCACAGCAAAACGGTCGCGGCCAGCAGGATGGCCTGGGTGAGATAAGTCCGCCAGCCGCGCTTCCGTCCGCACGAATGGCACGGAACCAACGACAGGTATTCGAAGAGAGAATAAGCCTGGTTGCAATTCGGGCAGGTCGGGCGTGAAAAACTCCGTGTTGCAGGCAGCACATCTGACAGGTAATTTACCAACCAGCCTGCCAGCAGGCCAAGAACGATGATCGCCAAGTAGGTCATGTGATAATTATAACCCGTGCGTGCGTCACACAGCCTGGGCAGCTACAAGAGCACCGCGTTTATTTGTCGGATCGAAGTTCATTGAAAGATTTTCCAATCATGGAGAATGTCTAGTAAAATCGCATCGAGGTGCCCCATGGAAAAATTTATCATCGAAGGTGGGATCCCGTTGAAAGGTGAAGTGACGCCGGCTGGAAACAAGAATGCCGCGCTGCCTCTGTTGGCGGCCACGCTTCTGACCGGCGAACCCATTGTGTTGCATAACGTCCCGCAGATCCGCGACGTGATTGACATGCACCGCCTGATCGAATCCCTCGGCGCTAAAGTCGAAGACCTGGCTACCCATAGCTGGCGCATCACGGCTTCCGATATCCACGCTTCGCATCTGGACCCGGACCTGTGCCGCCGCATCCGGGCTTCGATCCTGCTGGCCGGCCCGCTGGTGGCGCGCGAAGAGGGGCTGCGCCTGCCTCCCCCCGGCGGGGATGTGATCGGCCGGCGCCGCTTGGATACGCACATCCTGGCATTGCAGGCTTTGGGCGCGCGAGTGACGTATGATCGCATGTTCGAATTCAACGCCCCCCAACTGCGCGGCGCCGATGTTCTCCTGGACGAAGCCAGTGTGACTGCCACGGAAAACACCATCATGGCTGCCGTCACTGCGCAGGGAAAAACCGTGATCCATAACGCCGCCTCAGAACCGCACGTGCAGGAACTTTGCCACTTCCTCAACAGCCTGGGCGCGCAGATCAGTGACATCGGCTCGAATACACTGCACATTCAAGGTGTGTCAAAATTGCATGGCGGGGAATATACGATTGGCCCGGATTACCTGGAGGTGGTCAGTTATGTGGGAGCGGCGCTGGTGACGCGCGGCGAGATCCGTATCCGCTCTGCAGGGGTAAAGCATTTGCGGATGATTGCCCAGGTCTTTCATCGTTTGGGGGCAGGTTGGGATGTGGAAGGGGATGATCTGCTGGTTTCGGGGGAGCAATCGCGTGTGATCGCATCCGACCTGGATGGGGCGGTGCCTGAGATCAAGACCAACGTCTGGCCGGCTTTCCCCACCGATTTGATCAGCATCGCCATCACGGTCGCCACCCAGATGTCAGGCTCGGTCCTATTCCATGACTGGATGTTCTCGGGCCGCATGTATTTTACCGACAAGCTGGTTGGCATGGGCGCGCGCATCATCCTGTGCGACCCATACCGCTGTCTCATCCAGGGACCGACCCCGCTTTACGGAGAAAAATTGGAAAGCCCCGATATCCGGGCTGGCATGGCATTGCTGCTGGCCGCGCTGGCGGCCAAGGGTCAGTCTACGATCCGCAACATTGGCCAGATCGAGCGTGGTTACGAACGCGTGGATGAAAAATTGCGGGCGTTGGGAGCCAGCATCGAACGCATGAAAGAATAGATCTGGCAGCAAGAATCGAAAACAAGACTCTCTACCGTACATTCCCTGTGCCATGTCATTGCGAGCGCACGTTGTGAAGCAATCCTCTTATAAAACAGAGGGTTGCTTCGGAAAGGACACCCTCGCAACGACATTTGTACGGTAGAGAAATACAAAAAGAGATGAGCCGTAAGACTCATCTCTTTTTATCAAATGTGTTTCAACGGATTTTACGGGCCGATGGCTTTGACGAAATCGGTATGGACTTCGAATGTGAATTTGTCGTCGGTGTTCGGGCAGCCATAGCCAAAAGCCTTGCTGGGTTTCTTGGGATCGTTAACGAGCACGCCCACGTTATAACAACCCGTGACGAGATCGGTGATCAGAATTGAATTGTTTGCAGGAATGTTGTAGCCTCTATAACCGCACTCTCCAAAAGGCGTTTTGTTCAGGTATAGTGAGACTGTGATGGGAGCCTTGGTAGTATTATCAATCTTGATGGTAGCCTTATGGCCGGTAATATTACTGGGCAGGGGAGCATTGCATGGATCGCCGCCCGTGTTGGAATTGACCGGTGGATTGGTCGGCTGCAGGGTC
>JAKANW010000525.1 GCA_021823555.1 Chloroflexota bacterium | reverse complement strand
TTCCGATCTTTCCGCGGCGTGATACGACGACCTCACCAGCGGATTCGACTCCACCCACTGGAAGCCGATCTCCTTGCCATAATCGCGCAGTTCGGCGAACTCTTCCATGCTGTAGTAGCGTTCCATCGCAAGATGTTTCTTGCTGGGTTGCAGGTACTGGCCGATGGTCAGGATGTCCACGCCCCACGATCGCTGGTCACGCATCACGGCCTTGATCTCGTCTATCGTCTCACCCAGGCCGACCATGATGCCCGACTTGGTTAGCACGTCCGGGTTGAGCTTCTTGGCGTTGCTCAAGGTCGCCGCGGCCCACTCGTAATTATCCTGCGGCTGGACCTGCTTGAACAATCTCGGCACGGTTTCCACGTTGTGGTTCAAGATTTCGGGCCGCGCGTCCATCACGATCTTCAACGCTTCCACTGAGCCTTTGAAGTCGGGGATCAGCACCTCTATGGAACAGCCCGGCAGCAGTTCGCGAATGCGGCGGATGACCATGGCGAAGATCGGCGCGCCGCCGTCCCGTCGTTCGTCGCGGTTGACCGAGGTGATCACCGCGTGCTTCAGGTTCATGGATCTGACCGCCTGAGCCACGCGCTCGGCTTCGCCCCAATCCAACAGCGCCGGCTGGCCGTGCTTGATGTCGCAGAAGCCGCAGGTGCGCGTGCACACATCGCCCAGTATCAGGAACGTGGCGGTGCCGCTGCCCCAGCATTCACCCAGGTTCGGGCACATGGCTTCTTCGCACACCGTGTGCAGCTCCTTCGAGCGCATCAACGTTTGCAGGCGTTCGTAGGTCTCGCCCGAAGGCGCGCGCACCTTGATCCACTCCGGGCGGCGCGGCGGGCGGGTATTGATCGTTTCGGGATTGACCCGGTCTCTTGTAGGGGGAACAGTCATAAGGTTTATCCTGAGCGAAGTCGAAGGGTCCTTTTCGACGCACTTCTTTTATTTCTTCTTGACAATCAGCCTCAGACCCTCAACTTTGACAACCTCGACGTTATCGCCCTTACGGATCGTTTCGGAGCCTTCGGCGGGTTCCGCGCTCCATAGTTCGGATTCCACCTGAACCTGGCCAGACCTATCCGTCCATTCCCTGGCCTTCCCGCTTTGCCCAACGATGGTTTCCGCGCCAGTATGGATAGGCGCACGCTGGGCGCGCAGGGCAAAGTACAGCACGCCCGCGAACATCAGGCCGATCAGCATGCCGACCAAAATCACCAGCGGGATGGACACTTGCTGCGTCGGCGGCGTGCCAGGCGAATTGAACAGGATCAGCGCTCCGGCGATGAACGAACCGACTCCTGCCGCGGTCAACGCACCGTGTGTGGGAGCCTTGATATCGAGGATGAAGAGCACGAAAGCCGTCAGGAAGAAGATCATGCCAAACCAGTTGACGGGCAGCGACCCCGCGCCGTAGATGCCGAGCGCCAGGCAGACCACCCCGGTGAAGCCCGCCACCCAGCCGCCCGGAGCGGAGATCTCGATCAGGATGGCCAGCACCCCAACGGCCATCAGTAGGAAGCTGATGTTCGGGTCGGCGATCAGAAGCATGGCCTGTTCCACCAAGTTCATGTTCAGCGGCTCGGTGCGCGCATTCCTGGTGTGCAGCACGCGTGGGCCGTCATTCATCTGCACGGTAAAGCCATCCAGTCGTGTGAGCAGGTCGTTCAAGTCAGTGGCGATGAAATCAATCAGGCCTGCCTGGTAGGCTTCATCGGCAGAAACGGCTTTGGCGTCCGTGATGGTGGACTGCGCCAGGTCCATCGCCTTTTGTCCGCGGCGTTCGGTCAGCGACCGGACGGTGGCCGTGAGCGCCTCCGTCTGTTTGGCTTTGAGGGTCGGGTCGAGTTCCTGTCCGCCGCTGCCCACCGGGCTGGCCGCGCCGATAACGGTCTCAGGCGCCATGGCGGCCGCGTGGCCTGCCAGCGTGATCAGGGTGCCCGCGCTGCCTGCCCAGGCTCCGCGCGGCGAGACGTACACCACCACCGGCACCGCGCTGCTGCGGATGTCTGTGATGATATCCTGCATGGTGGCGATACTGCCGCCGGGCGTGTTGAGTTCCAGCACCACCAGGCTGGCCGCCTGTTGGCTGGCAGAATCCAGCCCGCGCTTGATGTACGTTTCCATGGCGGGCATAATGTCCCCGTCTGCTTGCATTACCACCACCAGCGGGGTCTCGCTCTGGGCTTGGACAGGCTGAAAGAACAGCCCCAGCAAGCCAAGGAGAAGGATGGACAGGCGTATGGATTTCATGCTGTGATTATATCGCGTCCTTCTGTATAATTTCCCGTATGAAACGCCTGGCGCTTCTTGGCGGACTACTTGGCCCGCCTATCTTCCTGACCATGCTGGTTGTACTGACCATCCTGCAGTATGACTTCCTGCGCGGCCTCGGCTGGGACCCGACCCACGCTCCCACCCTGGACTGGCCCAGCGGACTTTCCCTTGGCCCGTATGGCGGATGGATGATCGCCGCCTTCCTCATCTGCGGATTGTTGATGTCGCTCTTTGCCCTGCGCCTCCGCTCGGACCTCGAACCTGCTCCCGTTTCCCAGGCTGGTTCCACCCTTTTGGTGCTTTCCGGGCTGGCCCTCATGGGACTGGCTTTCCTCACCGATCCAACCGTCCGCTCCACGCCCGCCACCTGGCATGGACGCTTGCATGACCTGTCGTTCGTGCTTCTGGGGCTTACGCTCCTGCCTGCCATGCTCCTGCTCGGCCGCGCCTTCCAATGCGACCCGCGCTGGCGCGGGCTGGCGGTTTATACCTGGGCCACAGCCGCGCTGGCGATTCCCACCTTTGTATTGAAGGGGATCGCGTTTTATGTATTTTTGGTTGCAGTGCTTGTGTGGAACGAAGTGGTGGCAATACGAGAGTCTTTGCTTGTGTCATTCTGAGCGCAGCGAAGAATCTCGTGGTTCACCGTGTCATTCTGAACGAAGTGAAGAATCTCGTGGTTTCACGGGCGCCCCTGTTAACCGTAGGCGCAAAGAAGCCGGCTAAATTTATCGCGAAGTTCGCAAAGATTTAAAGGGTTTCTTAGCGCTCTTCGCGGTTCAAAACAACACCGTTGAAGCCTCCACGGTTAAGTGTGGTCTTACCTGAGATTCTCCGAGGCTCGCCTACTTTGCAAGTAACACATCCGCCACTTTGGGGGTATCTTCAAGGATCAAATCAGCGCCCATTTTGCGCAACTCCGGTTCCTCGCCAAAGCCGCACAATACGCCCACGGTCTGCGCCCCGGCAGATTTCCCGGCGCGGATGTCCACCGTCGTATCGCCGATCATGAGACAGGCCTCCGGCGGCGTATCCATTTTTTGAGCGGCCAGCAGGATCGGGTCCGGGTAGGGCTTCGTGTGTTCGGCGGAGAGTCCCGTGACGATCACGTCAAAATATTTCGCCAGGTTGAACTTCTCGAGGAATGCCATCGTCCCCGCCTCGTCTCGCGAGCTGACCACGGCCATCGGGTAGCGGCCCTTTAATCGGATCAGCATTTCTTCCACGCCAGGGATGAGCAGGAATTCCCTGGGCCGGTGTTTGCGATGGCGGTTCATCCAGTTGATGACGGCTGTCATCTCATCGTCCACGCCGAGTGTATCGCCCAGCCCCACCAA
>JAKANW010000524.1 GCA_021823555.1 Chloroflexota bacterium | reverse complement strand
CCAGCCGGTTCTGGCCGCCCTCTTCAACAAGATTCTGTTGATGGGAGTGCTCGTCTCTGCCTTCCTGTGTTTTGATGTTCCCTTTTCAGCGGGCACCATCATTGGCGGATTTTCCATTGGCTACCTGTTTCTGATCGTGTCTCCTACGCCTTCCGGTATTGGCGTAGTGGAAGGTATCATGGCTATTGCGTTGAGCTCTCTGCGTGTGGATTGGAGCCAGGCGGTGATTATCACCTTGGCCTACCGGGCGGTCACGTTCTGGCTTCCGCTGGGGGTGGGCGCCTGGGCCTTCCGCCGGCTGAACCTATCCACGTCTTGACCGCGGCAGAGTATAGTAGGGCTATGTCCCTCGCTTCCCTCCTCACGCGCTGGAAAACAGACCCCGCCACCGCTCCCAACTTCGCCGCCTGGCGGACTCTGCCCCCGCGTCCCGCCGAGTTGGTTCCCCTCCCGCCTCTTCCGGACCCTCTGCCTGCCGCGCTGACCCAACGCGGAATCCACGCTCTCTACAGCCACCAGCAGCGCGCCTTCGAATCCGCCCGCCGCGGCGAGAATGTTGTCCTCGCCACCGGCACTGCCAGCGGAAAGACCCTGGCCTACAATCTGCCAATCCTCGCCGCGCTCCTTGAAGATCCCCAAGCCCGCGCGCTTTTTATTTTTCCAACCAAAGCCCTCACACAGGACCAACTTTCAAACCTGAAAACATTCCAACCCGCCAACGTTTATCCTGCGATCTACGACGGAGATACTCCAGCATCCCATCGGCAAGCCATTCGCAAGAATGGGCGCATCCTGCTCACCAATCCCGACATGCTGCATACCGGGATTCTGCCGCATCACACCAACTGGGAAGAATTCTTTCACAATCTGAAATTCATCGTCATTGACGAACTGCACACCTACCGCGGCGTCTTCGGTTCGCACGTCGCCAACGTGATTCGCCGACTCAAGCGCGCAGCGGCGTTCCACGGCGCACATCCGCAATTTATCCTCACCTCGGCCACCATCGGCAACCCGCGTGAGTTAGCTGAGAAACTTATCGAAGAACCGGTCACCCTCATTGACCACGACGGCTCCTCGCGCGGCGAGCGTCATTTCCTTATCTTCAATCCGCCCATTGTGGACGAGTCCATTGGTTTGCGCAAATCGGCCCTGCAAGAATCTGTCCGCCTGGCGAGCGACCTGCTCGACCACGGCGTGCAGGGCGTCATGTTTGCGCGTTCGCGGCGGACGGTGGAGCTTTTGTTGACGCAGTTACAGGATGATACTCAAAATTCGATATTCGATACTCGAAGATCGAATACCAAATCATCGAATATCGATTCTTCGATCCGCGGTTATCGAAGTGGCTATCTTCCTTCTCAACGCCGTGAGATTGAACAGGGACTTCGCGATGGAACCGTCCGCCTCGTGGTCGCGACGAACGCTCTCGAGTTGGGCATCGACATTGGCGGGCTGGGCGCGGCAATCTTGGTTGGGTACGCGGGCAACATCTCCTCCACGTGGCAGCAGGCCGGAAGGGCCGGTCGAGGCGACGATCCCGCCGCGGCGGTGTTGGTTGCGTCGCCGAATCCGCTCGACCAGTTCCTGGCGCATCATCCCGAATATTTCTTCGGCCAGTCGCCGGAACAAGCGCTCATCAATCCCGATCATCTTTTGATATTGCTTGAACATCTGCGCTGCGCGTTGTTCGAGTTGCCGTTCAAAGATGGCGAAGGCTTCGGTTCCCTCCCGGCCGAAACTGTTCGCGAATATCTCGACATTCTTGTTGCAAACAGCGAAGCCCACGCCTCCGCCGACAAAGTTTTTTGGATGGCCGATGCCTATCCCGCCGCGAATATTTCCCTGCGCTCCGCCTCGCCCGCCAATGTGGTGCTCCACACCACAGGTGAGGACGGCCCGCGCACCATAGGCGAAGTGGACCTGGCCAGCGCGGTTTGGATGGTGCATCCGCGCGCCGTCTACTTGCACGAAGGCCAGCAATATTTTGTGCAAGACCTCGACTTAACGCGCAATACCGCGGCACTTATCCCCGTCGGCCTCGACTACTACACCGAACCCCTGCGTGAAACCACCGTCCGGGTTCTCTCCACCTCAGACTCACTCCCTTCTACCTTTGGGAGAGAGGCCGGGGCTGAGAGTCGTAGTACTAAAAGTTGGGGCGAGTTACAAGTCACCACGCAAGTGACCGGCTTTCGCAAACGCGCCTGGGTCGGCGGCGAGAACCTTGGCGAGGAACCACTCGACCTGCCGCCCTCGGATTTGCAGACAACCGGCTACTGGCTCTCCCTCTCCGAAGCGACCGTGACGCGTCTGCGCGAGACCGGCAGCTGGTCCAGCGACCCGAACGACTACGGTCCCGACTGGCCCAAAATCCGCGACCGCGTCCGCGCCCGCGACGGTTACCGCTGTCAAATGTGCGGCGCGCCCGAAAATGGGAGACAGCACGATGTCCACCACAAGGTCCCGTTTCGCAATTTCGTGCGGGATTCGCAGAGCCGGGAAAATTATCTGGCCGCGCTCCAGCAGGCCCACCGCCTGGACAACCTCATCACCTTGTGCCCCTCCTGCCACCGCAAAGCCGAGCAGAATGTGCGCATGCGCAGCGGGCTGGCCGGACTCGGCTACGTGCTGAGTCAGCTTGCACCGCTGTTCCTGATGTGTGACGCCGGCGACCTGGGCCTGCACACCGACGCGGCTGGAACGATTTTCGACGGCCAGCCGTCTATTGTGTTGTACGACCAGGTTCCGGCGGGGATTGGCTTTAGCCAAAAATTATTCGAGCTGCACGAGGAATTACTCGCCCGTGCCCTCCAACTCGTGACTGAATGTCCATGCGAAGACGGTTGTCCATCGTGCGTTGGCCCCGCCGGGGAAAATGGGGTGGGGGGCAAGGAAGAAACCATATCCATTCTAAAGGAGATTGTTGTATGAAATTCAGTTTGAAAATTGCGCTTGTGTTCGTAGCCATATTGTTTGCTCTTTCCGCCTGCGCACCGGCGGCGACACCTGCCCCGACTGCGGCGCCGCTGCCGCCTACAGATACGCCTGTCCCGCCGACGGCCACCGCCATTCCGCTCTACCAGCAGGTGACCTTGACCTCCAGCGACAATGCCGAGAGCGGCCAAAACCCGAATTACACCATCACCACCAAAACCCCTGTGCTGACTGGCAGCGACGATGCGCGCGTGACAGCCTTCAACGACGCGGCCGCGGCTATGGTCAAACAGGCAGTGGATGATTTTCAAACCAACATGAAAAATTTGGAGCCTCTACCCGATATTGGCGCAACCAGCAGTTTCACCATGCAATACCAACTGGTTTCACCGGCAGGGAATCTCCTGAGTCTCAAGTTCGTATCTGAAGGTTACGTGGAAGGCATGGCGCATCCGTATCATGTGACACGCACGTTGAATTTCGATTTGGAGAAAGGCCAGGAGATTCAACTTGATTTCCTCTTCCTGCCCAATTCTGATTACCTGAAAACTATCGCCGATTTCTGCGCTGCAGAACTGCAAAAACGCGATATCGGATTTGGCGATATCTTTGCCCAGGGCGCGGCACCCACACCGGAAAATTACCAAGATTGGAACATCACCGCGCAAGGTTTGGAGA